>JAZLBN010000113.1:0-6168 GCA_045613725.1 Candidatus Gastranaerophilaceae bacterium | reverse complement strand
ACAACGGTTCCATTGATGTACTCATAAAAATCATACCTGTCATAAGAATTGAAAAACCTAATAAAACACTTCCTACATTTTTATTTTTATTAGATTTAGCTGCAAAAATCATCAACACCCCTATCAAAGCTAGTAAAGGTGTAAATGACTCCGGTTTGAATATTCTAATAATCACATTCGTACTCTGGATTCCAGATAAACTTAGAATCCAAGCAGTGATAGTTGTTCCGATATTAGAACCCATAATTACCCCAATCGCTTGAGATAGCTTCATAATACCGGAATTTACAAGTCCAACAAGCATTACAGTAACAGCAGACGAACTCTGAATAAGAGCCGTTATTGCTGCACCTAAAATAAGTCCTTTTGTCGGACTTGATGTCATTGTTTTTAAAATCTTTTCTAATTTGCCGCCTGCAATTTTTTCAAGGCCTGCTGACATAACATAAATCCCATATAAGAAAAATGCTAATCCGCCGCACAATTGAAGTATGCAAAATATATCAAATTTTTCCATAATTATTTTCCTTTTAATTTAAAAGGGCAGATTAAATCTGCCCATAGTATTCTTAACTTCCTTTAAAGTATGCTAAAATAACCATTCCAATAGTCACAAGAATTACAAAAATTATTGTACTTAAAGCTCCTGTACCTTTACTTTCTGAGTAATAGCTTCGGTTAAGAGCTGGTCTGTTATTTTGTTCATTATTTATATTATCTGTCATAATCTTTTTCTCCTATTTTAAAAATCTCAAGTATACGTACACAGTACTAATTACAAGAGAAATTGTAACTATACATACCCCATATTTTAAAAATCTCATAAAAGATATAGGACAACCTTCCTTAGCTGCATTTTCAGAAACAATAACATTAGCAGCAGCACCAATTATTGTCATATTTCCACCTAAACACGCACCTAAAGATAATGCCCACCATAATGGATATGTATATGATGCACCCATAGTTTTTTGAATTTCAACAAGCATAGGTGCCATAGTTGCAGTATAAGGAATATTATCAATAATCCCTGAAATTATACCTGACGCCCATAGTATTAGCATCGATGTTGCAACTTGGCTTCCTTGAGTTACCTTAAGTATCCACTCCGCCATCATTTTAATACCACCAGAAGCCTCTAAACCTCCAATTATTATGAATAAACCTATAAAGAAAAATATTGTATTCCATTCAACATCACGCAATATTTCTGTAGGTTTTTCAAATAATAATAAAAAGCTGGCACCTAGCATTGCAACAACACAAGTTTCAATATGGGTAATATCATGCGTCATAAACCCTAAAATTACTAAAGCCAAAACAGTTGTTGAACGAATCATTAGATTTTTATCTGTGATTGAATTACTGTTATCAATATTTGCAACCTCTGCCATTTTTTCAGAAGAAGCAACAAGTTTTTTCTTAAATAATAATGCAAGAGCAACAACTACGACTAACAAAATAATTGCCACAACTGGAGTTAATTCTTTTACAAAATCCATAAAAGATAAATTACCAGCAGAACCAATAATAATATTTGGAGGGTCGCCAATTAAAGTCGCAGTTCCCCCAATATTTGAAGCAAATATTTCTGTTAATAAATAAGGAATTGGATCTACACCTAATTTCTTAGCTATAGCAAATGTAATTGGCATAATTAAAATAACAGTTGTGACATTATCCAAAAACGCACTTGTTATAGCAGTAAAAACACCTAATACAAGTAAAATCTTTATGGGGTGCCCTTTTGTCATTTTTAAGAATTCATTTGCAATCCAATTAAACACGCCACTACGAGTCGTAATTGAAACTATTATCATCATCGCAACAAGTAAAAAAATAACATTGAAATCTACAAAATTAATAAAATAATGAGGATTTAAAGCTTCTCCAATTGTTTTTGATTGACTAACTAAGCCCAAAACGATAGTAATTGCGGCACCTAAAAGCGCAATCGTTACCTTTGGTATTTTCTCTAAGGCTATAAATATATAGGCTACTATTAATAAACCTGCAGAAATCGCAACACTGTTACTTGAAATAAATTCTGCTAACATTTCTTGCCTCCTTTTGCAGCAGCAAAAGCACAAGCAATCGCTAAAGCAATTTCAGAATCATTATTATTTACAGACTTTTTCTTAGTACTAGTTTGTTCTTCCTCAACCGCTTCTGGGAAGTATTTACCCAAGAACCTAATGATTTTAGCATTTAAATTCATTACCCAAATCATTATTGCAAGGAAAAAGAAAACAAAACCCATACCAATAACCATAAGAAGGAGTCCATCCTTCCATAATTCGATATTCATTATTTTTTCTCCTATTAAATTGTATAAACTGTTTGATAAATTTTATACAAAGGAGATTAAGGAGCTCTAGTGCAAATCTCATTTTTTAAATGTGGAGATATTTTATGAGAAATGCCATTTATAATATTATTATAATTTGATGAAAATATTTGCTGTAAATGTTTGTTTTGCGCAGAAGCCTTTTGAATAAAACTCCCATTAAAACTATCTTTTCTAGAACTTGAAGCTGAAATCTCATGCGTTTGATTATTTGCACTTACTATAGAATTTTCACTAACATCACCTGACAAAACCAATTCAGGTTCATCAGAAACAGTCACACTATCAACTAAATATTGATAATGAATATTAGTATTCACAACATCATAAGAAATCTCTTTTGCATTAGCAGTAAGAGAAATAAAAAAACAAACGATTATAAAAAATATTTTAATAAAATTTTTCACGAAAACATTTTAACATAAAGATAAAACTTAATCACTTTATCTTACTGGTTATAATAGGTATTATAAATTTAGCAAAAAATATATTTACAGGTTTTATAATTAAAAATATATGGGGTATTATATGCAAATTTCATTAAACTTAACCAATCCAATAAATATAAAAACAAACAAATTAAATACAAACAGTCAAAACAGAAATACAAATATTTCAGCTAATATAACCAAATCAATACAACCTACTCCAACATTTTGTGGATACAAAAGCATTATCATTGCAAACTCTAAACGCACAATTTTACGAACTGAAGATTTAAAACAAATGTTTTCAGACATATTTAATTTAATAGATAAAAATGCTGACATAAAAAAAACAGACTATTTTTATACAATTAAAGATTTATTTAAACAAAAAGGTTTAAGAGCAACCTTAGCTCAACTTGGTGACCCAAACCAAAAAGGAGCTTTAGGTAAATTTGTTGCAGATGCAAGAGAATATGACTTAACTTTAGCTTCTGATAATTCTAAACCAATATTTTTTATACACAGTAATGGCCCTTATGGATTATTAAACACATTAGCTGATACAAAAACAGCACAAAGACAAATTATACTACACTTTCAAGACCCATCTAATCAATACCAATTGGGATTTTCTTTAACTAAAAATGGAGAATTTGAACTCCGAAAATGTAATGATACATACAACTCTTATACAAGTTATCATAAAACAGGTAATCGAAAGAAAGAAACTATCCAAAATCATCTTGGTAATCCAGATACAACATACTACAACAAAGATGGTTCAAAATCTTTCTTCAAAAACTTACTATTTGGGGGAGAAGCTACACCTATATATTAAACAAATATAAAAAACATGAACAATACAAACAACTAATCGTTATATAAATGTGTAATAAACAGGAGAAAAGTATGAAAAAAGTTGTTTGTTTAATAGCATTAGTTGTTATGTTTGTAGGTATACCTTGTTTTGCCGCACCACATGGGCACGGCGGGCATGGTGGTCATGGTGGAATGAGAGGTCCAAGTGGACACGGTTCAAGACCTGCAATGCATGGTTCTGTATCAACAGGTCACCATCGTAGTGGTGGACATGGTCCTTCTGTGGGACATAGACCACCTTCACACACAAGAGCACATAGACCTTCGACTGGCGGAATACATAGACCACCTAACCATCATATTGGACATGGCAGACCTCTACCTCCACCTCCTGCGTACAGACCTTATCGTCCTTACCTAAGACCATACAACCCGTATTATTCATCACTGTATTATCCTTACTACAGTACATACACGTACTATCCAACAACAAGTTATGTATATGACCCATACTTAACAACACCTGTAGCAACTACAGTAAATGGAGTCGTAGTTAGTGATCCTTACCTTAAAGTAAATACTGCAGCTAATGTTATAAACGCAGCAGCTAACGTCGCAACAATGGTTCGCTACTGGACTTGGTAATTTCTAAGATATAATATATTTTTATTTATTAAACTAAAATCTCCTCTAAATAGAGGAGATTTTTAGCATTTTATTAAAGATTTTATTTCATATACCGATATAGAAAATATAGATATGAAAAACGAAAGTTTTTCATACCTCCTCCCCAAGTCTGGTAGCCGTTCTTTTTGAAACGGCTTTTTTTTATGTTTAAAATTAACAACAATAAAAAACTCTGAGAAAATTCATCTCAGAGTTTTAAATCAATTATATATTTACACTTTATTTTAGCTTACTTGCATTTCTTTTTCAAAACCAAACAATGAACTTACAGATTCATCATCATGAATTCTTGAAATTGCTTGAGCTAATAACGGAGCAACTGAAACTTGTTTAATATTTGATGGCATTTTACTCATATCAAGTGGAATTGTGTTTGTAACAATACACTGAGTAATAGGAGCTGAGCCTAATCTTTCAACAGCCGGTCCAGAAAATACTGGATGTGTTGCACCTACATAAATCTCTTTAGCACCTTTTGATTTCAACAATTTAGCAGCCTCGCAAATTGTACCTGCAGTATCAATGATATCATCGAACATTAAACATACTTTACCTTCAACATCACCAATAACATTTGTTGCAATAGCTTCATTGTGTTTATCTCGACGTTTATCAATAATTGCAATAGGACAATCTAATTTTTTAGCAAAATGACGTGTTCTATTTGCACCACCCATATCAGGTGAAACTGCTACCATATCTTCTGGATCAATATTCAAACTCTTGATATAACTTACAATTACATTAGTTGCAAAAATATGATCTACTAGTATATTAAAGAAACCTTGAATTTGTCCGGTATGCAAATCCATTGCCAAAACTCTATCTGCACCTGCAGTTGTTAATAAATCTGCAACAAGCTTTGCTGTAATAGCTTCTCTACCAGAAGTTTTTCTATCTTGTCTTGCATAACCATAATAAGGAATAACTGCTGTTATAGTTTTTGCACTTGCACGCTTAAAGGCATCAATAATAATCAACAGTTCCATTAAATTTTCATTTACAGGATTACAAACTGGTTGAATGATAAATACATCATCACCACGTACACTTTCTTTAACTTGTACATAAAGTTCACCATCCGCAAAATTTTTAATGACCATTGGACCAACTGTAGTTCCTAAATAATCAGCAATTTCTTGAGATAACTTAGGATTTGAACGTCCTGAAAACAACTTAATATCGTGAGTTGGGTTGATAGCTCGTTCAAGCTGGGTGTAAGTCATTTCTTCAATAGCGGTCATATTCTTAATCCTTTCTACATAAACTTCAGTATAGTCCATTATAAAACTGTTAATAAAGAACCTCAATATATTTTTAAGTTTTGTATATATAAAACCTCTAAAAAAATAATTTGTTAGCAAAAAATATTTTTAACAAATGCGCAAAATTTTTTTTGCTTGGTTTTATATGTAAAAGCAATAAATAGGAGAAAATATGAATATAAACAAACTTACCCCAGTTAAAACTTCAAAAGTTTCTAATATTAAAGAAACAATTGCCCCTAAAGCAAAAAAATTTACAGATAAAATTATAGACAAAATTGATTACTTACCGGCAAGATTGAATCTTGAGCTTAATGCCGAAAACTTATCACCACAAGAATATATTAAAGCAAGAGAATATCTTTCTACACTTGAATTTTCAGAATATGCAAATAGCGAAAGAATCTTACTCTAATAAGGCATAAAATTTTATTCATAGAGTTTATTCATATCAATAACCCTATAATAAAGCTCTCTATCCTCAGGAGTCATAGCTTCTAATTGAGTCTCTAACTTTGCTTTTAATTTATCAACTTTTTCTTGAGGGGAATCTGGTTTGACATTTAATGCTTGTGAAAGACTATCAATTTTAGCTTTAAGCTCCTGAATTTCAGGAATAGCA
>JAZLBN010000112.1:0-9099 GCA_045613725.1 Candidatus Gastranaerophilaceae bacterium | reverse complement strand
TAGGTTTGTTGACTCTCGAAGTCGTCAACAAACGGGTAAGCTGTATAACAAACAACCTTGCAGTTTGATAAAAAGTATCAAATGGTTTCATAGCAAGGGTTTTAGTCTGTCTGAAACTTAACAAAATTCGATATTTTTTATAAAATTATAAAAAAAAATCTCATATTGCTTGTTACTTTTTCTCAAACCATGTATTCTTTTACAGAGACAAACCGACTGTTATTTTACAATTCAAAAACCAGATATAAAAAAAGAGCCCTAACGGACTCTTTTTTAAATGGAGGAGGAGGTGGGATTCGAACCCACGGTACGCTCGCACGTACGACGGTTTTCAAGACCGCTCCGATCAACCGCTCTGGCACTCCTCCAAGCAATTGCTTCAGATGTATTATTATAATACCAATTCAAGATTAATTGTCAAGAAGATTTTTATAAAAAATTTAACGTATTTCAAAAATTTTTTATAACTGCTATAATTATTGTATGTCAGAAGAATCTTTAAGACTTTCAAATACAGCTATTAGGAAAACTCGTACACCATTATTGGTTTTACTTAGTATTATTACGTTTGGGATATATTGGTATGTATGGCTTTGGAAACTTATTACTGATATTAATATCATTTACCCGCAAAAATATATCCACAGATGCAAATGGTTTTGTGCTTTGATTATTTTACAAGGAATCTCAATTTACTTAAATATTAAAGGAATACAGCGAGAATTCATAATAAATTGTGCAGATTTGTCATGGTTTATTGTTCAATTACTATTAGCATTACAAATACTTAAAAATATTGAACTATACATCAAACAAGATTTCGATTTAGACATAAAACATAACACTTTTGGATGGATATTTTTTGGATGTTTTTATATAAACTACAGAATCAACCGTCTTGCAAAATATATTAAACGTGAATTAAAATGGAAAATCAGAAAATTAAAAATGGAGCAAAAATGTCAGAATTAAACTTTATAGTAGATGAATCAAAATGTATTCACTGTGGGCTATGCGAACAAGATTGTAATCCAAAAATAATAAAACTTAATGCAGATAAAATTCCAACGATAAAAAAAGAAGATGAAAAACATTGCATGAAATGTCAGCACTGTCTTGCCATATGTCCAGTCGGAGCTATATCTATATTAAATAAAAACCCACTAAATTCTGCAGAATGCAACAACTTTCCATCAGAAGATCATATTTTAAACCTAATCCAATCAAGAAAAAGTTATCGAAAATATCGCCAAAAAAATTTATCTCAAGAAAAATTACTGAAAATAAAAAACATGCTAAAATATGCACCAACTGGACGTAATTGCCATAACCTACATTTTTCTATAATTGATGATATTGAAGTTATGGAAAGATTTAGAAACAGAACAAATAATAAAATAAAAAAAGTTCTAATGTCCTCTTGTTCAAATATAATCACAAAAAAATTTGCAAGATATAAAAATGCATTTCTAAACGGAAACGATATAATTTTTCGTAATGCACCTCATATGATTGTTGTTTCAGCCCCACCTACAGCCTCATGTGCAGATCAAGACGGAATAATAGCACTTAGCTATTTAGAATTATACGCTCAAAGTATGGGGATAGGTACACTATGGTGTGGCCTTGCTCAAGCATGCTTAAAAGCTTACCCTGAGCTATGTGAATTCTTAGAAATCCCAGAAGGGCACCGTCCTATTTATGCTATGCTATTCGGTGAGACAGATTTAAAATACACAAGAACAGTACAACCAGACAATTATCAAATTACCTCAGTGAAAGGGAATAGACCCGTTGACAATTTACCGCTTTCTACAAAAATAAAACGATTTTTTTGGAATCTAAAATAAAAAACGGAGGATTTCTTCCCTCCGTTTTTATTATTTATAATGATTTGCTGGAAGCCTTAATTGGAGCACCAATTACACGCTCTAACTCCGCAGCGTTTATATTATATTGTAGCAATGTTGAATAATAATCTAACTGAGCATTCAAATAAGTATTTTCTGAATCTTTGAATTCTATCGCATCACCAAGCCCAACTTGATAACGTCTAAAGGCTTGATATTGTTGTTCTTTAGCATGTTGTAAGGCTAGACGAGATACTGCAATACTATCATACGAATTCATTAAATTTATATAAGCAGATTTTACATCTAAATATACATTTTGACGAGTTTGCTCATAATCAGCTACGAATTTTTTATAAGTAGCATTAGCTTCTTCCACTTGTTTCTTTAATAACATTAAATTCAAAGCCGAATATTGAAGTTGTACTCCAGCTTGATAACCTTTATCAGAATAAATCTGACGACCACCATGTTGGAAAGCACCAAAAGCACTAATATCTGGAGTAAATGCACGTTTAACACTACGTACATTTAATTCAGCAGCATCCATTCTTTTCTTAGCAGCTAATAAAGCTGGACGAGATTCTTCTGCTGTTTTAATTAAATCTGGGAAATTAACTTCATACTCATTTTCGTTTAATCCATCTTTAAGCACAACATTTTCTAATTCAGGAATACCAACAGCATTTGCCAATTCAACAGATGCTAATTCTTCTGTATTTTTTGCCTTAATTAAGTTTAATTGTGCCTTTCCAAGGTTATAATCAGCGTAAGTAACATCAATCTTAGCTTTTTTACCAATATCATAATAAGCCTGAGCTTGTTTTAACTGTAGTTCATAATCTTCAACAGTATTTTCATAAACCATTTTTTGCAATTGTGCAAAAACCATATTATAATAACGTACTTTTACATTATAAATAACATTTTCAATACTGGATTCTGCATCATATCTTGTAGATTCCCAATTACGTTTTGCATAATCTGCAACAGCCTTTGTTTTACCAAAGTCAAATAACAACATATTAGCAGACAAAGTCGGAACATAGAACAAATTATGCTTTTGTTCAATCATACGAGCAAAACCACTACCCATAGTCATAAACATATCATTACGAGAATAATTAACACCAGCACTAACCGTAGGGAAATAATTTGCCCACGCTTGACCAATTTTTGATTTATAAATCTCTGCATTACTAATAGCAGACATAATCGCTGGATGATGAGTAATAGCTAATCTAATACAATCTGTTAAAGATACTTCACCATTCATATCTGAATATTGAATATCACTTGTTATGGCTGGGAATTTTGTTTCATACATTCCTTCAGCTTCTTTAGAAGATTTTTCTTTTGTCTTTGCGTGAGATTTCTGTTTTTTTATTTCCTTTTTTAGATTAGGTTTTACTTTTTCTGTTTTAACAATAACAACTTCTTTTCCGTTCTTTGATGCAGGTATCGTCCCTGAGTCGCTAGATTTCTTTGCGAATGCAAAATTTGAACCCGCAACTAATACCGAAGCTATTAAGACTATATTTAGAACCTTTTTCATCTTTAGATCTCCAAATCTTTATTAGTAATTTCTTTTTTAGGGAATTTATCAACAAATTCCTGAACCAATACATAGAAGGCTGGAGTAAGAACAGCACCTAAAGTACAAGCTGCAACCATACCTCCAAAAACAGTTGAACCAACCGAAATTCTTGAATTTGCACCAGCACCTGACGCAAAAATCATTGGTAACACACCGATAATGAAAGCTAATTCAGTCATCATAATTGCTCTAAAACGCAATTTTGCAGCTTTAACAGCAGCTTCTTTAACACCTAAACCTTTTTTCTCATGCTCTTCCTTAGCAAATTCTACAATCAAAATAGACTGTTTAGCTGCTAAACCAATCAATGTTATCATACCAACCTGAGAATACACATCAAAAGCCTGATTAATCATCATTTGGAACAATAAAGCACCTAATGCAGCAACAGGAGAAATTAAAAGAACAGCAACTGGGATCGTAAAACTTTCATACAACGCAACCAAGAAAAGATATACAAACACCAATGCAAACGTAATAATCATAGCAGTTTGCCCTGCAGCCTCTCTTTCTTGAGCAGAAGTTCCTGACCAATCATAAGTCATATCTGAAGGTAAGATCTTTCTTGCAAGTTCTTCCATCGCAGTCATTGCTTCACCAGAACTTCTACCTTGAGCTTCTTGACCAGAAATTTGCACTGATTCATATTGGTTATAACGAGAAATTGCCGCTGTACCAACAGTCTGTTTTAGAGTTACAATTGACAATATTGGAACCTGTACACCATTTCTATTTTTTACATAAATACCATCTAAATCAGTAGCTTTATTTCTGAATCTGCTTTCAGCTTGAACCTGAACCTTAAACACACGACCATACTTATTAAAATCGTTAACATAGTATGAACCTAGCATTGAAGTTAATGTTGCATATAATTCTTGCAAATCAACATTTTGAGCCATAGCTTTTGCAAAATCGATATCAACAATATATTGAGGTACATTTGCTTGGAATGTTGTACTAACCCTGTTTAAATAAGGACTTTGATTTGCCTCAGCAATCAACTTATTAGCCCAATACTCCATTTCTTGTGAAGTATATTCACCTTGAGATAGCATTTGGAACTCAAAACCACCCAACATACTCATACCTTGAATCGCTGGAGGAGAGAAAACAATAATAGATGCTTCCTTAGTTGCCGCTGTTATCTGAGCAATCCTTCCTAAAATTGCAGTGTGAGACAAATCTGTAGCTTGACCTTTTAATTTTCTCTCAATCCAAGTAATAGGATTATTTTTTCTATCTTTATAATCTTTTAACAGAATAATTGCAAAAGCAGCATTAACCTGTCTACCACCACCAAAGACCGTAATTTTCGTTGGATCAACACCATCTAATTTACTAACTTGTTCAACATAACGTCTTGCAACATCTTCAGTTCTAGATAGAGACGCACCATCCGGCAATGTAATTTGCGAAATTAGTACACCTTGATCTTCATCTGGAATAAAACCTGTTGAAATACATTTAAAACCAATAAGAGTTAAAGCAACAATAATCAAATATGCCATAACAAGTAATCTTTTGTTATACACAAATTTTTCAACAAATTCCATAAAGAAATCTTCTAATTTATCAAACCAGAAATTGAAAACTTTAACAATATATTTTGTACGTTTATCTATTCTCTTTTTAATTCTTTCAATATGTTTACCAAAAGATATATTTTTACCAGTAATCTCTTGATCTTGTTGCTCGTGTTTTAAGAAGTGAGCACACATAGCAGGAGACAAGGATAATGCACAAACCGCTGAAATACCAATTGAAACCGCAATACAAACAGCAAATTGTTTATACATAACACCTGTCATACCACCCATAAACGCAATTGGTACAAATACAGCCATCAAAACTAAAGCCATAGCGACAAGAGCAGGCCCAACCTCTTCCATAGTTATTTGAGTTGCCATAACTGCTGACTTACCTTCTTCCATATGACGTTTTACGTTTTCAATAACAACAATAGCATCATCAACTACAACGCCAACAGCCAAAACAAGAGCAAACAATGATAACAAATTAATAGACATACCTAATGCCTTCAATGCAAAAAATGTACCAATCAATGATACCGGTATTGTTGCACAAGGAACCAAAGTTGCCATCCCATCCCCCAAGAATAAGAAGATAATCAATACAACAATAATACCTGTTAATAAAATTGTGAATTCAACCTCTTTCATTGATTCGTGAATATAATCAGCATCATCTTTAATCGTTAAAATTTTAATACCATTAGTAAGTCTTTCATTTAATTCATCAACCTTAGCATGAACACCTTTTGACATATTAATAATATTAGCATCAGGTTGTTGAGAAATTACAACAACTGCGGAAGGTTTTCCACCTACTAAACCCATATTTTGATAAGTATAAGCACCTAATTCTACACGTGCAATATCTTTAATTTTTACATTTGAACCATCCATATTTGAACGAATAATTATATTTTCAAATTCTTTTGCATCACTCAAACGGCCCTTAGTTTTTAAAGTTAATTGTAGAGCGTGTTTTTCATCAGTAGGTAATGCACCTAACGAACCTGCTGCAATCTGAGTATTTTGAGCATCAATAGCAGCTTTAACTTCACTGATAGAAATATTTAACCCTGCCATTTTTTGAGGATCAAGCCAGACACGCATAGCATAATCACCAGCACCATATACCTCAACATCAGCAACACCATCAACACGCTTCAATTCATCCTTAATGTAAATTGAACCATAATTAGTTAAATCTAGCTGACTCCAATTTCCAGATTCAGGATATAATGTAAAAATCAACGCCCCAGACCCTGCAGTTCTACTTATTGCAGTTACACCTGTTCTTTGTACATCTTGAGGCAATTGAGATTGAACTTGCTGAATTCTATTTTGAACATTCATCAAGTTAACATTTTTGTCTGAACCAACTTTAAAGTACATATTTAAAATATAAGTTCCGTCGTAAGAGTTCGAAGACATATATGTAAGATTTTCAACACCATTTAATTTATTTTCCAAAATTGTCGCAACAGAAGATTCAATTACCTCGGCACTTGCACCTTGGTAATTGGCTGTAACTTGGATTTGAGGAGGTGTAACATCAGGGTAACTCTCCTGCTTCAAACTAAGCATTGAAATAACACCAATAATCACAATACAAATTGATATTACCAACGCAAATCTAGGTTTTCTTATGAAGAAAAACAATTTATCTTTGTCAAAAATCTTTGTCATTATTACTTACCTACTTTTTGCTTTTTCATATACTCTTCATTTGAAAGTATTTTAACCTTTTGACCTTCTGAAAAAATCTTTTGAATACCTGCAACAATGATTTTATCATCTAGTGTTAAACCTTCTGTAACAACCCAATTATTATCGATATCTTCAGATACCTTAATATCTTTTCTTACAGCTTTATCATCCTCAATACCCCAAACATAATAACCACTCATTGCATCACCTTTAGTACAAGATTGAGGAATAGTCATATATGTTACTTGTTCTGGAGCAACCAATGATACTTTCATATAATCACCAGGGACTAACACACCTTTTGGATTATCAAAAACAGCTCTCATTTGAACAGAACCTGAATTCTTATCAATTTGATTATCTATAAAATTAATCTTACCAACTTGTTCATACCATTGACCACTCTCAAATTGCACCTTAACTTCAACATCTTTGAATTTATCACTGGCATTTAACAATTTAATAAAGTCAGCACTTCGCAAACTAAAGGTAACATACACTGGATCTGTACTAGAAATATTAACCAAAGGTCCTGATGTTACTTGAACATAATTACCCTCAGTAATATTAACTTTACCAATTCTACCATCGATAGGTGATTTAATAGTTGTATAACCTAAATTCACTTTTGCTAATTCATATCTTTGTTTTGCAGCATCAAACAAAGCTTTATTAGCATTTCTTGTTGCCAAGGTCTCATCAACATATGAATGAGAAACTAAATCTTCTTTAATCAATGCATTAGCACGATTCAATTCTTGTTGAGCATTTTTTAATAATGCATCATACTGATTTACAGTTGCCAATGAATTATTAACTTCTAATTGATATTCTCTAGGATCAATTTGGAATAATAATTGACCTTTTCTTACTGTATCACCTTCATTAAAATATTTCTTTTGTAGGAATCCAGAAACACGAGCTACAACATCAACAGAGTATTTAGCCTCAACCCTACCTGTTGACTCAGCCGATACAAAAACTTCTTCATTATGAGGAGTATCAACAACAACCTCTTTTGGCATCTTCATTGCCTGCATTTGAAGAAATCCTGCTACAGTTGCTGCAAGTTTATTATACACAATCGGCACAATAATAATTAAAAGTACCGCTATCGCCAAATGTCTTCTAGTAATTTTTATATTCATACTTATCTCCATTATACTTTAGGGTAGAATTTTCTACTTTAATAATATGAACTTTTAAAAGTTTTGTCAATAAATATTGCATAAATCCACCATACATAGTACAATCTTAGAATACTTGTAGAAAAGGAAACCAGTATGAAAAAAAATAGTAAAAATATCGATGCAATGGAAAACAATCTTACATTCCAAATTGACTACACTGCAAATTTTAATAAAACATTCAGAAGAGAGTTTCAAGAGCAAATAATTAATGCAGATATCACAACCGATGAATGTTCTATTTTATTTGCCATAAATTATAATCCAACCATTTCACAATCAGAACTTGCAAGACTCATGTTCAAAGGAAAAGCTCATATTGGTAAAATTCTAAACGACATGGAAACTAGAGGTCTTGTAAAAAGAGTTGCTGATACCAGAGATAATATGATTATAAAAAGAAATGAAATAACCCCAAAAGGACAAGAAATCCTAAAAAAAGGAATCAAAGAAATAAATAAAATTAAAAAAGCTGTTGAAGAAGAATTTTCAAAAGAAGATCTGGAAAATTTTAAACAATATTTAAAACGATACAGAAAGGTTTTACGAACATTTGTAGATGTTAAACTAAAATAGAAAAAGCGCCAGATTGGCGCTTTTTCTATTTTTATTATTCTTCAGATACAGACTCTACCGAATCCTCAATTGGTAATATCACATCTAATTCTTCATCATATATTACCTTTAAATCATTTGACTTCTTTTCTTTTGTGAAAAACTTTTTCCAGCTAAAAGACTTTTTCTCAACATTTGATTTATTTTCTTCACGGTTTTTGTTCCACCACCAAACAAACTTTTTAGATTCTTCAGTTTTATCTACAACTGTCGGCAATTCTTCTGGTGTCGAAACTTTCTCATCTTTCACAGCAACATTGACCTCTTCAACATTGGTCGGAATAGAATCCTCCACTTGTTCAGATATTGAATCTGCAGAAGCACTAACAACATCTTTAGTAATATCTTCTACTACAATATCCGTTTGTTCTACAGAAGATTTCACAACCTCCTCAGTTTTAGAAACCAATTCAGCCTCAAGTGCAGTTTTTTGATTATCCGCAGATTCATTTGTTGTAAATTCAGTTTTTGTTATATTAACATCTACGGTTTTTTCAGCATTTGAACTACTTTGATCTACTGTTTTCTCTACCTGCTGTTGATTTTTAACGATTGCATCAAAAATTTGACTTTTAGAATCATTCGAAACCTCTGCAACATCTTGCTTATTT
>JAZLBN010000111.1:0-7912 GCA_045613725.1 Candidatus Gastranaerophilaceae bacterium | reverse complement strand
TGTTGTTTTTGAAGCTTTGCACAAGTTAGGTGGAGTTTTAAGATATGGTATTCCTCCATTCAGACTTCCTAGAACTATTTTAGATAGAGAAATTACAAATCTAAAAGCTATGGGTGTTGAATTCCATACAAACGTAATTGTTGGTAAGTCAATTACTCTTAAACAGCTAAAAGATGATGGTTTTGATGCGATATTTATATGTTCAGGTGCAGGATTACCAAAAATGATGAGAATCCCTGGTGAAAACTTAAATGGTGTATTTTCAGCAAATGAATTCTTAACTCGTGTAAATCTTATGGGTGCGGGTAGAGGTGAGTGTGTAACACCTTTAAAAGTAGGTAAAAAAGTTGCAGTTATCGGCGGAGGTAATGTTGCAATGGATGCTGCTAGAACAGCTGTGCGTGTTGGTTTTGAAGAAGTTTCGATATTGTATAGACGTACAGAAAAAGAATTACCAGCGCGTTTAGAAGAAATTAGACACGCAAAAGAAGAAGGTGTTCAATTCAAATTTTTACATGCTCCGGTTGAAATTCTTGAAAATGAAGGTTATGTTGCAGGCATGAAATTTGAACTTATGGAGCTTGGCGAGCCTGATGCATCTGGTAGAAGAAAACCTGTTGGTACTGGTGAATTCGTGATTGAGGATGTAGATACTGTTATTGTTGCATTAGGTACTGGTCCTAATCCAATTATTCAATCATCAGCGCAAGCCGAAGGTTTAGAAATTATAACTGATGCGAAAGGTTATATTGAAGTAGATGCTGATAGTAGAGCTACAAATATTCCAACAGTCTATGCTGGTGGTGATGTTGCTCCTGTTGGTGCTTCGAATGCAATTAATGCTATGGGCGCTGGTAAAAAAGCTGCAAAAGCAATTAATGATATTTTGAAATAATGTAATATGGTCAATGGAGTTTGTAAGCTTCATTGACCAATTAAAATGGGGGTTTTGAAATGGCAAATTTAAAAAGCTTTTTTATATTAGATGGTCCAATTGGGAGAAAACAATTTATTGTTAATTTTAGTTGGATGATTCTTTATTGTTTTGTTTATTCTATAGTTATGTTTATTCTTCATGCTTCATTTGAGGTAACCTCTTATAATATAGCATTTTTTATAATAATGTGGGGTATTCTTCTTATTAGCTCTATTTATGTTGGTTGGGTAAACTATACGAAAAGGCTTTGGGATATTTTAGGTGATAAAGGTAATGCAATATTTTATTCTATTGCAATATGGATTGCTAACAATGTTTCAGGTTTTATTCCTGTTGTGAAGTATATTGGTGTAGTTTTTTCTATTTCGGTTTTAGCATTATTGCTATTCAAGAAAGGAAAGCTTGTATTAGTTCATGAAAATACTGGTAAACAAGAAGATAATGTTGCATAATAAAGTATTTTTATTGTTATTGTTTTTCTTAGGCGTGTCGTTAAATGTACACGCCTTCGAATTAGATTTGTCTGTTGATGAAGAAATAAAGCGAAAGTATAACTCTTCGAAGTTAGAGTATGAGGTTTTACCGAGTTTACCAAGCGCAACACCTTCAAAAGTACAGGCTAAAACGGTTACGCCAACATATTCAAAAGCTCCAGAAATTGTAAGCATTGAAGATAAAGATAATGCTAAAAAAATATCTTCTAGGACAAAATTTAAAGTTCGTTCAAATCAGGCAATCTCAGATTGGAGCAAAGAGGGTTCAACTGTATCGTTTACAACATCTGAAACTGTTTATAAAAAATATGTAACAATTCCTTCTGGGACGAAAATATATGCAAAAATAGTAGATTCACATGGCCCTCAATTTACAGGTAATGGTGGACTTGTTGAGATAGAAATTACAGGACTTACATATAATGGGAAGACATATGAAGCCTATGGTAAAGTGATTAAAGTGAATTCTAAGAAGGTTTTTTTAAACAATATAAAAGGTAAACGTAAATATTGGGCGAATGTGGTTAAGCACGTTAATGATGGTGAGAATTTTTACAAAAAAACTCGTGATGTATCTTCAAAAATGGCAGAAAACCCTATTTTAATAATTTTATCTCCAATTCCTACGGTAGTTGGTATTGTTGGTTGTTCTGTTCGAACAGTTTTATCTCCGGTTACGGCATTAGCTACTAAAGGTGGAAGTGTTTCTATTCCATCCGGTAGTGATTTTGAAATAAAGTTGTTAGATCCTGTTTATGTCAAATAAAATGTAACGCTTTTTTTATTTTTATTTAAAAGAAAATATAAGTGTGATAGACTGAATTTATGTTTACAGGGATTATTGAAGAAACAGGTAAAATAAAGTCTTTTTTAAAAGATTCTATAGGTGCAGTAATTGAAGTTGAATGTAATAAAGTTCTTCAGGATACAAAAATTGGAGACAGTATTGCAATAAATGGGGTTTGTCAAACTGTTATTTCTATGACTAATAGTTCTTTTAAAGCTCAAGTGAGTGATGAAACTTTAAATGTAACAACTTTTTCAGATTTAAGAAATGGCTCTGTTGTTAATCTTGAAAGAGCATTAACGCTTAATTCAAGGCTTGGTGGACATATTGTGTCAGGACATGTTGACTGTAAGGCTAAATATACAGGTTTAAAACAGTTATCCGCTTTTTACGATTTAGAGTTCGAGCTTCCTGAAAGTCAAATGAAATATGTTGTTCATAAGGGTTCAATTACTATAAATGGCATAAGTTTAACTGTTGCAGAAGTTAGTGATAATAAAATTAGAGTAGCAATTATACCGCATACATTTAATAATACGAATTTATCACGTTTAAAGCTTGGTGAATATGTAAATATAGAAACAGATATTCTGGGGAAATATGTTGAAAAACTGGTATCTACAAAGAATAATACAAGTAATATTAGTATGAATTTTTTACAAGAGAATGGATTTATATAATGGAAAAATTTAGATTTGATAGCATAGAAGAAGCGTTAGAAGATTTTAAAGCAGGAAAACCGATAATTGTTGCAGATGATGAGGATCGAGAAAATGAAGGTGATGTGATAATTTCAGCTGAAAAAGTTACTCCTGAATTGATTAATTTTCTTGCTTCTGAAGTTAAGGGGTTAATTTGTTTGGCAATATCTGATGATATCGCAAGACAGCTTGATTTACCGCAGATGGTTGAGCAGAATTCAGAGGGAATGAAGACAGCGTTTACTATTAGTATTGATGCTGCAGAAAAGTATGGGGTTACAACAGGTATCTCAGCTTTTGATAGAGCAAAAACAGTTGAAGTTGCTGTTGCAAGAGATGCACAACCTTCTGATTTAAGACGTCCTGGACACTTATTTCCTTGTGTCGCAAGAAAAGGTGGGGTGCTAGAAAGAACTGGTCACACTGAAGCAGTTGTTGATTTAGCAAGACTTTGCGGGCATAGACCAGCAGGTGTGATGTGTGAAGTTATGGCACCAGATGGACATATGGCTCGAAGAGATTATTTGAGACAGTTTGCAGATAAGTATAATATGAAATTTATCACAGTATCAGAACTTATTGCTTATCGTTTGAAATCAGAGAAACTTGTTACTCGAGAAGCAGAAACAATGTTACCAACTCCGTTTGGGGAATTTTACTTGTATGCTTATAAAAATCAAATCAATGGAACAGAGCACGTTGCGTTAGTAAAAGATGACGGTTCTGATAAGGTTCCTGCAGTTAGAGTTCATAGTATGTGTTTAACAGGCGATGTTTTTCATAGCTTGAAATGTGATTGTAATTCTCAATTGCATAACGCTATGGAATATATAAATAATTATGGTAAAGGTGCAGTTATCTACTTAACAGATCATGAAGGTCGTGGAATTGGTCTTTGCAATAAAATTTAGGCTTATAAGCTTCAAGAACAAGGTCAAGATACTATTGAAGCAAATATTTCGTTAGGTTTTAAATCTGATTTAAGAGATTATGGAACTGGAGCTCAAATTCTTGTTGATTTAGGGTATACAAAATTTAATTTGATAACTAATAACCCTAAAAAAATCGTAGGTTTAGAGGGTTACGGATTGAATGTAAATGATATTATAAAAGTAACATCCGAAATTACACCTTATAATCAAAGATATATTGATACAAAAAAAGAAAAAATGCACCATTACCTATAAAGAGAGGAATACAATGTATAATACAAGAATATTGACAGTCGATGATTATGAAAATTTTGAATCCTTGTATGAAGATTTTCGTTTAAAAGCAACTACTGAATATAATTTTGAGTTAGAACCTTTAGATTATGATGGGTTTTTGGAAGCTATAGATAAAGATTTGATTAAATGTATTGTATTGTACAAAGAAAATGCACCGGTAGCGTTTTTGGTTTATACTACAGCGATTTCTGAAGCTATTGAATTGAATATAATTCATAGTGCAGAAAAAGAGGATTTTAGTGCCAGAGCAAACGAATTGCTAACTAAATTTTTGGATATTACAAGACCTTTACGTCGTAACAAGATTGTGTGTTATCCAATGTTAGGTGAGCAAAAGAATCTTATAAGTGTTATTGCGAAATTAGGATTTAAGTTTGTTGGAATTGAGGTTTTAAGATTTAAATTTGATAAATCTGCATCAAAAGAGATTTTTGATAGGGCTAGAGTTGTAAAACTTCCTGAAGGTTATAGGGTTACATCTTGGAATGATAAGTATTTTGAAGATGCTGTAAGTGTAATAAATGAAGCATTCAAAAATAGTTCAGATGCTTTGTTTGATCCAAGGTTTACAACTGAAGAAGGTACTCGTGATATCATTACTAAAATTGTGAAAGATGTTTATGCGGAATTTATGCCAAATTCTTCAAGTGTTCTTTTGTATAATGAAAAACCTGTAGGATTTGCGTTAATGAATTTAACAGGGGGAAGTATTGTTAATATTCCGCTTGTAGGAATTCGTGATGAGCATCAAGGCAAAGGTTTATCGACAATTATGCTTAAACATTCTATGGATTTTGTAATAAAAGCTGTAGAAAAATATGAAGTTCCTATTACTGAGATAAATACCACAACTGAGACAAACAATCTTCAGGCTTTAAGATTATACAAAAATCTTGGATTTTTAGAAGATTATAATTATCCTCAATCATATATGCCTATTGAAAACTAGACTTTTTTGAAAAAATCAGTTAAATTAGTTCTATGGCAGGCATAAATATTCGGAAATTTCTCAATAATTTTGCTCAGAAAAACTTTAATCAGCAAGCATTCCAATCAAAAGGCGTGCAGAGTTTGGGTGGTCAAAACAATCTTTTGCAAACCGCAAAAGTTGATAATGTTGTTCAAAGTCATGTTGTGAATAATAGTATACAAAACTCAACTGTATTGAGTCAAAATGTTCAATTAAATACTTTGCAAAATATGGATAGATCTATATATGCAAAAGAGGTTTTAAGTTTCCCAAAGAATATGAATGAGTTTGTTTATATGGTTCAGCGAGGAATGACGCATGCGCAGTTTAATCAAATGTTTGCAAATCAAGTTGCATCTCAGCGAAATTCGTTATCACAAATGCAGGCTCAAATATTAGCTCAATTGCAGGGATTATCGACTACGGCTGCTAAGGAAATGGTTAATGCTCAGTTGTCAAGTCAGTTTCAAGCCTCGTTGAAAAATCTTGATATATTATCTGGCGGGATGATAAATCTTAATAGTATTTCGCAACTTATTCAAGTTAATGGTAAAGATGCGATAACAAAGCTCATTATGTCTATGACTGAAGCCTCAAAAGCTGGTGTTACAGATTTATCTCAGATGAAAGAAATGGCAAAACTTATCAATGCGAGTATTTCAATTGCATCAGAAAATAATCCACCGAAAACTTTAAAGTTATTGTTGATGTTATATTTACCTTGGTTACCGTTAGATGATGGTGTTGGTTTTGATTTAGAAATTCAGCAAAAAAATGACTCAAAAGAAGAAAGTGATAGTATTTTACAGATAACCATTACTACGCTAAATTATGGTTTAGTTAAGGTAACATTGATTTTAGAATCTTCAAATTCTGTTCAAGTTTCTGTTGAATGTTCAGATGTATTCCCTCAAAAAGAATTACGAGTAAGAATTGATAATGAGCAAAAGTACCATTCAATGGATTCAACTGTAGATATAAATGTTTCAAAAAGGGGAAATGAGCAACAAAATTCTAATCAATCTACAAGTGTAAACATGTCTCAAACTACAGAGATAAATCCATATCTATTATTGATGGCGCATACTATAATCAAACATGTTATTGAAATTGATAACAATAAAACTATGGGAATAGTTTCTCATACTGATGAAATTTAAGATTAAGTAGCAAAAATTTTTCTGTTCGGTTTTATAATAGTTGTAATCTTTACGAGGCTTAGTTTAAAGTATTTACAAAGATTATCGAAACTGCTATAATTGTAACGAAAAGAGTTATTAATTAGGGTTAGTGATTAAATAAAAATAAACAAAAAGGGGTTAAAATGGCAATATTACCAGTTAGTGGGGTAAATGTATCGTCAAAGCAAACTACATTTACAAGTAGAAGAAAAGATAATGATAATCGTTATGTAGAAAATCCAATTCAAAGAGACAGTTCAAATTCGTTGGCAAAAGTTCCTGTAATAGTGATGCTTGCAATGGCACCAATGGCGAATGGTAAACAGCAAGTTCAAGCAATGCCACTTGATACAAAACAATTGACAGAGATTTTAGCACAAGTTCCAGCTAATCCTCTTGAAATTACTGAGCTTGAAGCCCCTCAAAGAAAACAAGACAATCCGCCATTAGGCGTAAAATATTTTAAGGGCTGTAATATTGTTGATGTTAAAAGTATAACGGCTAATGGTATTCCTGCTAATTTAGTTTTTAGGGCTTTTGTCGCAGGTGGAGAACAAATAAAATCAGTTTATTTTGTTGATAAGAATTATAAAAACAAAGAGAGCCTCACTGAAGCTCCTCCTGTAGTAAACTCTTTGATTTATCACGATTTAGGTCCTGGTAAAGAATTTTGTGGATTAGGGTTAGAGCATGTTGTAAAGAAAGTGAATGGCGATTATACTACTGTTAGGTATGAAGTTAGATTGGATGATGAATCTGCTCAGTATGTAATAGATTTTCTTGCAGGGGAAAAAGAATATAAAAATACTTTTATAAAGTTTGTTGAAGTGAAAAATAAACAGTTGCTTTATGACGAAGATTTGATTTTTGATTAGAGTGTAAAGTAATGTAACAATAATTAAAGTCATGTTCTAATTATGCCGATAAGCTATACAGTGAACTATTAATTAGGAATGACTATGGTTTTAGACGTAAATAAATTAAGACAAACCCAAGCTACAACACAGGTAGAAAGTACCTCTACTGGTGCTGTTGCGTCTAATGAATCTTCAAGTAAACCAATTGATTTAAAAAGTTCAACTCAAACTGAAGAAGAAAAACGTAAGCAATTATTAGATTTTTTAAACTCTGCAGAATATAAGAATTGTCCGGATTCGGATAAAACAGAATTACTTATACAACAGTTCCCTTATTTAGGTGAGATGCCGGTTTCAGATTTGCTAAAACATGTTAAATCTGTATTGCAAGAGGTTAAAAATTCTGCAGGAACTTCTACTCTTGATAATGTTAAACCAGATAATTCTGAGACTAAAGCGCAATCAGCTACAGAAATAGAACAGTCAAAAAATTCTGGAGCAGATGTTGTAGAACAATCAGAAAAACCTGTAGATAAAGATTCTAAAGCTGCAGAATTAGAGACTTTGGCGCTTCAATATGCTAAAGAAAACAAGCTTGAAGAAAATATTGATGTGGTTATTTCAAATATCAAGATAAAATCACAAAGAGGAGAAACTTTAACTGAGGCAGAACAAAAGATTCTTGATATTCATTCTGCACAAAAAGAAGCCGTTAAGACAAAAGAAAAAGCTAAATTCGATCCAGTAGTTTCTCCT
>JAZLBN010000110.1:0-12821 GCA_045613725.1 Candidatus Gastranaerophilaceae bacterium | reverse complement strand
ACAAATGCAGGTGCACAAGCTGGAGCAAAAGCTGCAGGAGCAGGGGCAAGAAATGCAGGTACACAAGCTGGAGCAAAAGCTGCAGGAGCAGGGGCAACAAATGCAGGTACACAAGCTGGAGCAAAAGCTGCAGGTACTGGAGCTACAAATGCTGGCGCAAGTGCCGCAACTAATGCTGTAACTAAAGAATTTGTAAGTAATGTTGCTAATAAAGTTAGTTCGAATGGTTTGAGATCGTTAACATCAAATGAGACTGCGCAATTAGCAAAAATTTTAGATGTATCACCTCAACAATTGGCTAATTTGTCAAAATCTCAGATTAAATCTATGTTAGTCAAGTTCCATCCAGACAAGTGTAAATTGGAATATGCACATGAAATTTCTACAATTCTTACAAATTTATTAAAAGGTGCAAAATAGATTTAATATATTGCTTATTTATTATAGTTCTGGGCGCGGTGGGACTCGAACCCACGTCCAATTGATTAAGAGTCAACTGCTCTACCGACTGAGCTACACGCCCTTGCTGTGCCTTAATTCTAGCACATAAATATAACCTGTCAATTAATATTTCTAGTGTTTTGAATTAAAAAAGAGCCCTTACAAATGTAAGAGCTCCAATTCCTTTTAATATCGATATACAGAAATTATTTTCCGTTAACGATAGTTTTGAAGTTTTTACCAGCTGAGAATGCAGGAACTGTTTTTGCAGGAATTTTTAATTCTTTACCAGTTTGTGGGTTTCTACCAGTTCTAGCTGCTCTTTTACGTGGTTCAAATGTAACAAAACCAACTAAAGTAACTTTTTTGCCTTTAGCAACTGTTTTTTGGATTGTATCAACTAATGAAGATAAAACTTCAGCTGCTTCTTTTTGTGTTACATTAGCTTTTTTAGAAATCTCTTGTACTAATTCTTCTTTGTTCATAATAAAACTCCTTCTTCTTGTGTACTCTCTCATTATATAAAAACTTTTATGTAATGCAAGTTTTTTAAAAAATTTTAACACTTTTTTGTTTAAAAAACATCTTAATAGTTGATATTATGATGTCTTTCTTACTCAATGCCTTTAATTCTTATCTTTCCGTCTTCATCTTTTATGAATTGTAGATTATTAGAGCCAGGTCTTGTACCTTGTAAATTGAATTGAGTTGCTGCCGATGGCGGAACTGAAATTTTTTGTTGTTGTTCAATTAGCTTCTCTTTTCTTTCTCTTTTTATCTTATATTCTTCAGGATTATTTGTAAAATCTAATGTTTCTTCTTTTTCAAATTGATGTTTCATTAGTGGTTGAAAGTTTCTATTACTTTCTGTTGTTGGTGATAAATAATTATAGCTTGCGTATGCGCTAATAGGTGTTAAACCCAACATAAATCCAATTAGTAATGCTCTTTTCATATTTTACTCCTTATTTTATGTACTTATAATACATGTTTTCTTTTAAAAAATCAAATATTCACTACTTTTTTCTAATGTTTTTTATCTTTTATTACTATTTTTACTAATGTTTTTCTGATTTAGAACTTTTATTATTAGCATGTAAATCC
Source organism: Candidatus Gastranaerophilaceae bacterium (assembly GCA_045613725.1). Classification (GTDB taxonomy): domain Bacteria; phylum Cyanobacteriota; class Vampirovibrionia; order Gastranaerophilales; family Gastranaerophilaceae; genus Zag111. Next base: position 11,276 of record JAZLBN010000110.1, on the reverse strand, counting down.
TCAACTCTTCTGATTGCTCAGCTTGCCTCTCTTTTGGGAGGCTTTTCTTTTCTTAACATTATGACATTGATTTCTAATTATTGTATAATCTTTTTATAAAAAGTATAGAAAGGGTCAGAATGAGAGAATTGGTAGTTGAAAATCAAGAAATATTAGTTATTCCACAAAATTTTAATTTTGTTAATCGAGGTAAAGTTACAGCTGTTACGGCAGGAGATTTTACTCTTGAGTTAGAGTTTGAACCTCAAGGCGTATTACAAGATACTTATTGTGAATTTTATACTCAAACAAGTCATGGAAAGTTATATTTTGATTCTTATGCAAAAAAAATAGAGGGTAATGTTCTTGTTGTTGCAAGTCCAGCTAAACATAAATTCTTGCAACGTCGTCAGTATACTCGTATTAAATATATTCACGATTTGGTTCTTTCATCTCTAGATTGTTCTGCTGAAATTTCAACGCTTGATATTTCTGCAGGTGGTATGAAGTTTAGAACAAATTCAGCGTTAAATATTGATAAAGTTTATAATGTTACTCTTCCTTTATCTGATAATGTTGTTTTGAATTGTAGTTTTCAACCTATAAGAATAGAAAAGTCTTCAGAATCTGGTTATATTGTTTCTGGTCAGTTTGTGTACAATTCAGCAAGTGATAGGATGGTTTTAACTCAATATTGTTCTAAGCGTAGTTTTGAAATCAAAAATAAATAGGGAATTATGAGTTTAGTTCAATTATTAGATAGAAAACAAGATAAAACATTATTTACTACTCCATCACATGGGCAAAGGTTTTTTATTTTTGACCAGTTAAAGGATATGTACAAAATCGATATTTCTGAGATTGATAGTCTTGATCCTCAGGCAGCGTTAGAACAAGCTCAAGCATGGGCTAGAACTGTTTATCGTACTCAATCAACTACTTTTTTAACAAATGGTTCTACAAGTGGTATTTTAGCTGCAGTTTTATCTTGTACACAGGTTGGTGATAAAGTTCTTATTGCTTCAAATTCTCATCCTTGTCATTTTAATTCTGTAAGATTAGCAGGCGCTAGGGCTTTAACTTTTGATTTAGATATCGATGAACAATGGGGTGTTCCTCTGGCCGTTAAACCAGAAGTTATTGACTATTATTTGAGTCGATATAACGTAAGAACGGTTATTATTACTTCCCCTTCTTATGAAGGTGTAATTTCTGATATTGAAGAAATTAAAGCTATTTGTGAACGTCATGGAGCTTTCTTGATTGTTGATGAAGCTCATGGAGCTCTTTATCCTTTCTGTGATGAATTACCGTTATCGGCAGTTAATATTGCTGATTTTACTGTTCAGTCTTTACATAAAACTGCTGGAGGTTTAAATCCGACTGCGTTGTTGCATTGTAATTGCGATATTGATGTTTATCCTGCGTTGAGTATGTTTATGACTACATCACCATCATATCCTTTGTTAGCTTCAATTGAAACTAATATTATGTATCTAGATTCTCATGAAGGACGAAAAGAAATTTTAAATCTTATTTCAAGAATTGATAAAATGAAAGAAAAATGTCGAGGCTGTGAGTTTTTTGGTGATGATCCTACAAAGATTTTAGTAAAGGTTCCAGGTATGTCGGGGCATGAGTTATCTCAATTGTTGTATGACAAATTCAAGATTGAAGATGAACGCACAAATGACAAGTCTACACTACTACTTTGTGGTGTAGGTACTGATAGTAAGAAAATTGATTTATTGCAGAAAGTTTTAACAAGGCTTTAATCAGATAATAGTTCGTACAGGGTTGAGGATTCCTGTATGCTAACATTACCAGTAGGTACTTTTAGAATTTTTGCCCTAACTGTTCTATTTGCGTATTCGATTGTTATAATATCATTTTCTTTAATTTGTTTTGCAGCTTTTGCTGTATTTCCATTAATTAAAACTCGTCCCATGTCTGAAACTTCATTTGCTACAGTTCTTCGTTTAATTAATCTTGAAACTTTTAAAAATTTATCTAATCTCATGCTTTATATTTTATCACATGATTTGATTTTATGTTATAATTTTTGTAGGGGAGATTGTTTTTATATGAAAAAGTTTTTATTATTGATAATATCTTTTGTTTTGGTACTATTTTTTAATAGTGGATTGAGATCTTTTGCAGGAGATATTAAAACTATAAAGTTTGTACAGGTTTCTGATGTTCATTTATCTGCAACTTCTGATTATTCTATCAGAGTTTTGAAAAGTGCAGTAGATGATATAAATAAACAACAAGGTGTGTCATTTGTTGTTTTTACAGGTGATAATATAAACAATGCTTCTGAAGAAAATTTAAAGCAGTTTTTAAAAATAGTAAAATCCCTTAATGTTCCATATTATATTGCTATTGGAGATCATGATGTTTATAAAGCTAATGGTCTATCAAAAACAAGATACTATGAAATGATAAAACTAAGCAATTGGGCTATGTTAAGACATAATTCTAATTATAAATTTAAAAAACAAGGTTTTGTTTTTTTAGTTGTTGATGGGGCAAAAGAAATTATTCCAGGTTCTGTTGGGTATTATCGTGCAGATACTTTAGAGTGGTTGGATAAAGAACTTACAAAAAACTCTAAGCGAAGCGTTGTTATTCTACAACATTTTCCTGTTATGTATCCAGAAGGAGCAGAATCAAGTGTAAAAACTCATAAAACTTATAAAGTTGAAGAATATCAAAAATTAATAGATAAACATAACAATGTATTAGCTATTATTTCTGGTCATTTTCATATAAATGCAGAGAATATGGAGAATGGTGTTTATCATATTTCTACACCATCGTTATTAATGCTTCCTCAAGCATATAAAATTATAGATATTGTTACAACTAAAGATTTTTCACCAATAATATACACTCAACTAAGAGAGTTTGAAGTGAAAGACTCTATTTAGTTATTTTTTAAATATATTTTTTATAAACGATACTATATTTTTTCTAAATATTATTCCTGTTGTGATGACTCCAGCCCCCAATAATATTTTAATAATATTTGGAATTTTCTTTTTGTCAGGTGCTTTTGTTTTCTTTTGTTTTTCAAAGATATCTTGTTGAACTTCTTTGAATTGTTTTTCTGCTTCGTAGTAAGAGTAAAGTTGTCTTTTTGGTAGAAAACCTGGAGCATCAACGGTTGAGACAACAGGTTTATCTCCGTTGTGCATGTTTCTGTTTGCAGGATTGTCTACTTGTACTACCATAAATTAATTAAAACAACTTTTAACTAAAAATTGCTAGTTATTTGTAAATAAATATTACCTTTGTTTTAATGGGCTTGCAATTTAACTTTTTTTTGTATATATTGTTAGTATAGCCGCAGACAATTAGCAGACGAAAGTCTTTAAAAACACTAGCTAATCGAGGTTACACAAGGGTTTTAATAAAAAACACCAGCTAGTAAATAGTTTGAAGTTGTTTATTATCCCAAAGAATTTTAAAAGATTTGTGTGTAAGATTTTGCGGTAAAAACTAGAAAAGCAAAATCTTTTTTAGTTTTTAAACAGGTCGATAACAAATTGGTTGATTATTCAACCGCAGTAAACAAAGGAGCTAAAAATGGCAACAAAAGCATTTAAATCAGAAAAAATAGATGCTATAAAATCAAAAATCGAAAAAGCTCAGGTTGCAATCATTACTGAATACCAAGGTTTGAGCGTTGAAGACATTACAAAACTAAGACGTGAAATCCAAAAAGTTGGTGGCGATTACATGGTTACTAAAAATACTTTAGCAAAAATCGCTGTTAAAGGTACTGAGTATGAAGCATTAGCTGAAAAAATGACTGGACCTATTGCTTTGGCATTTGGTTTTGAAGATCCTGTTAGCCCAGCAAAAGCTGTAGCAAAATTTATTAAAGAATCTAAAAAAGGTGCTATGATTGGTGCTGTATTAGATGGTAAATTGCTATCAGAAGCTGAAACAAAAGCATTATCAGAACTTCCAACAAAAGAAGAACTATTTGCAAAAATGCTTGGATCTATCAATTCACCAGCATCTGGTATCGTTGGTTGCGTAAACGGCGTTATGTCAGCACTTACAAGAGCAATGGCAGCAGTTCGCGATCAAAAAGCTGCATAGTTTTGCAGTTATCTTTAAGCCTATGTGCTTAATTTAGTATTAGTACACAATAAAAATTAAAATAAAGGAGAAAATCATGAGTGTAGAATCAATTTTAGAATCAATTGAAAAATTAACATTATTAGAGGCAGCTGAATTAGTAAAAGCTATGGAAGAAAAATTCGGTGTATCTGCAGCAGCTCCAGTAGCAGTTGCAGCAGCTCCTGCAGCAGCAGCTCCAGCTGAAGATGCTGACGCTGAAGTTTCAGTTATCTTAGCTTCTGTTCCAGCTGATAAGAAAATCGCTGTATTAAAAGAAGTTAGAACTTTAACAGGTTTAGGCTTAAAAGAAGCTAAAGATCTTGTTGAAGCAGCTCCTAAAGCAGTTAAAGAAAACATTAAAAAAGACGAAGCTGAAGCTATCAAGAAAACTCTTGAAGCAGCTGGTGCTGTTATCGAAATCAAATAGTTTGATTATTGATAATTTATGTTTAAGTTTAAACAGACGGTTATTTTTAACCGTCTGTTTTTTCTTGTATTATTTATTGATTAAGATAAGTTGATTTGATTTTTCATTTTTGATGTGGTATATTATTTGCAAATAGTCTTATAAGGAGTTTTTAGATGATTGATTTGAATTTTTTAATTGGGGCGATATTGTTGATGTCTATTTTTATTGTAAGAGAGTTGTTGAAAAAACATTACAATATTGATATTGATAATATTGATTCAACTAAATTAAAAATGTTTTTTGCTAAAAAAAAAGGAATGATTTCTAAGTCTTCTGGAAGTAAATCTCTTGTTTTGATAAATGCTGGAGCAAATAAGGCCACAGTATTAGCTACTTTTAGGCAAATTTCTGGTCTTGATTATAATTCTGCAAAAAACTTAATCGATTCAGCTCCAAGTATTTTATTCTCAAACATTTCTGAGGATGAAGCTAATATAAATAAGCAAGCTTTAGAGTTTGTTGGCGCTAAGGTAGAGATAAAATAATTATAAATAATTTGAAAGAATGTTTTTAACGTAATTTTGAGTTTCTTCATATGGAGGAACTCCGTTGTATTTGTCAACTGCTCCCGGCCCAGCATTGTATGCAGCAAGTGCTAATATAATATTACCATTATATTTGTTCAACATAGATTTTAAGTATCTAACTCCTCCGTCTACATTTTGGGTAACATTATAAGGGTCTTTAACCCCAAGGGATTTTGCTGTTGATGGCATAAGTTGCATTAACCCCATAGCTCCGGCTTTTGATGTCGCTTTTGGATTGAATCCTGATTCTTGTTGTATTAGTGCTTGCACAAGTTTTTCATCAACTCCGTGGATTTGAGAAATTTTATTTATCATTCCTAATAATTGCACTTTGTTTGCATTTTGTGATGAGATAGGAGTTTTTTCTGAAGTACTGCTAATTTCTTGTATAGCACGTCTTAATGACGCATTATTAAATCCTGAGATGTCATTGTCATTATTATAAATATGCCCATTAACATTTAATGATTTTTGATTAAGCAATAGTGAACCAAAATCCGCTCCTGTAGTACTTGCCAAAATTTTTTCAAATGACTGTACGTTGCTAGAGTTTGGTGGTAGAATAGATTCTTGTGCGTTCGGTTGAATTGCGGTTGTTGATTGTTGATAATTAACATTTTTTACATAATTATTAAGCTGAGCAGCTCTTTGCATTGCTGCAGCCTTCCCGCCAGTATTCAATAATCCTTGTATCATTTCTGAGAACATGTCTCAATCTACCTCCCACATTATTATTCTACTTTAATTTTTATAATAATGTATCCACCATTTGATTTAATGATAAAGAAGGTATAAGTCAAGTTTTATTTGATTAACATGCAGTCACCATAACTAAAGAATCGGTATTCATTTCTAATAGCTTTGTTATATGCATTGAATATAAATTCTTTTCCAGCTAGAGCGCTTACAAGCATTAGTAAAGTTGATTTTGGTAGGTGAAAGTTTGTTAAAAGTTCATCTACAACTTTAAACTCATATGGGGGGTAAATAAACAGCTCAGAATGACCTTTGCATGGTTTGATACAACCGAATTGTTGATATGCAGTTTCAAGCGTTCTTACTGTTGTTGTTCCGATTGCTACTAATTTTTTACCATTAGCTTTAGCTTTATTTATTTTATCAGCAGCCTCTTCTGTTATTTCAAAAGTTTCTGAGTGCATTTTATGCTCTAGAATATTTTCGCATTTTACAGGTCTGAATGTACCAAGACCGACGTTAAGTGTTATATAAGCAATTTCTACCCCTTTAGCTTTTAGTTTTTCTAAAATATCTTGCGTAAAGTGTAATCCTGCTGTTGGTGCAGCTACTGAACCTTCATCTTTTGCGAAAACTGTTTGATATCTTTCCATATCGAATTGTTTAATATCTTCTGTTTTTAGTTTTCTCTCAATATAAGGTGGTAGAGGAATATTTCCTACTTTGTGCAAAATATCGAACAAATCTCCATCGTAGATTAGCTCTACAAGCCATTCACCATCATCTTCCAATCTTTTTATTGGTCGAGCTTTTAATTCGTCACTGATTGTTATTATGTTATCAGGTTTAATTCTCTTTGATGGTTTTATTAAACATGACCAATTCTTGTTACTTTTGCATTCTAGTAAGAAAACTTCAATTTTTGCGCCAGTGTCTTTTGTGCCGTAAAGTCTAGCTGGTAAAACTTTAGTATTGTTAAGGACTAAAATTGAATTTTCGTCAATGTAATCAACAATATTAAAGAAGTGTTTATGTATAATTGTTTGTTCTTTTTTGTTTAGAACAAGCATTTTAGAATTTTCACGTTTATCTGCCGGCATTTGGGCTATTAGATTTTCTGGTAATTCGTAATCAAATTCTGATATATTCATGATTTTTCCTTTTAATTAAAACAACTCCAATTGTTAGAATTGGAGTTGAAAATTCGTGTTTATTTAATTAGTTGCCATTAATTTTTTTAGCGTTTTTTAATTCTAAATCATCTACGTTATTTTTCTTTTTTGCTTCTTCATCATCAATTTGTTTGTTGATAATAACAGTTTGAGCGATTTGGATGATATTACTTGTTATTAGGTATAATAAAACACCGGCAGGAATTGGAATAACAACAAATGTCGCAATAATCATAAGTGGCATAAATGTTCCCATAGATTTTTGTAGAGCTTGTTGAGTTGGATCCATTGAGTCATTTTTATTCATAGCCATCATGATTTTTTGTGAAATAATCATAGTAATTGCAAATAAAGCGATTAGTAAAAGAACATCCCAGTGAAGAGTTTTATTTACTGCAACTGTTGGTATTACAGCTTTTAAGATACCTTCATCAGTGTTTGCGTCTCTTAAAAATGTTATTGTTTCATTTTCTCTAATGTTATTATTAGTAACAATTAAATCCGCTTTTTGAATTTTATTTAATTCGCTAAATTTTAACTTAAAGTGATTAAGACTTACAGCTAATTCTAAGTCTTTACCAGGTTCAAGTTCCCCTTTTATTTCAATAGCTTTAGTTGGATCAACAACTTTAACATTTTTGATTGTTTCATCTGGTAAATATACAGTTGCAGTATTACCAAGTACGAATTGATCACCTTTAGCTACACCTAAAGCTCCGTTGTCTGATATTCCAGCAGTGGCTCTCATTGTTGTTGCCAAACTTTTAACAAATAAGAAATGTTGGTCTCCCGCAACTTGGATAAATTGAGGGCTGATTAATGCTGAATATAAAAGAATGAATATAGGCATTTGTATAAGAAGAGGCAAGCATCCTCCCATTGGATTGAATTTGTGCTCTTTGTAAAATTCCATTAATTTTTGTTGCATCACTTGAGGATTACTTTGGTAACGATCTTGAATAGCCTTCATCTTAGGCTGTAGTGATTGCATCATTTTCATAGAGCGCTGTTGTTGTACGTTTAGTTGCCACATTGCAGCTCTTACTATGATTGTTAAAAGAATGATAGCCCAACCATAGTTGCCAACAATTTTCGCTAATAGTCCTAAAAAATCTATTGTTAACTTAATAAAATCCACTTTCCCTAATCCTTATATAGTGTAAAATCTCTCTTTAGTTATCGTATTATAAAAGTATACCTAAGTCAATAAATTCAAGTCTATTTTAGCTAAATAAAAAGTCTTGAAATATTATTTCAAGACTTTTTACAAAATTTTAATATATTTATTTAGTATCTTTCCAGATATTTATCAATTTCCCATTGTGAAACATATGTTCTAAAAGAATCCCATTCTTTTTTCTTCGATGTCATAAATTCTTTATAGATATGTTCGCCAAGGGCAGCTTTTGCAACAAGTGATTTATCCATTTGTTCTAATGCTTCTGATAGGCTTCCTGGTAAAGCATCAATTCTTTGTTTTTTGCGTTCTTTAGATGTTAATTTATAAATATTGCTTTCAACAGGAGCTGGTGGGTCAATTTTATTTCTGATACCATCCAAGCACGCTTCTAGTATTGCTGCAAATGCTAAGTATGGATTACATGCAGGATCTGGGGAACGTAATTCAACCCTTGTTGATACTCCTCGTTTTGCTGGAACTCTTAATAAGGCGCTTCTGTTTGCTAGAGACCAAGCTAGATATACCGGAGCTTCGTATCCTGGAACCAATCGTTTATAACTGTTTACTACAGGGTTTGTAATTGCAGTGATGCTTTTTACGTGTTTTAGCATCCCACCAATTGCATATTTTGCTTCATCAGAAAGTTCATATTCTGCTTTTTTATCATAAAAAGCGTTTTTATTCCCTTTAAATAATGAAATATTGCAGTGCATACCTGAACCATTTATTCCATATATTGGTTTTGGCATAAATGTTGCGTGTAAGTTATGTTTTGCAGCTATTGCTTTAACTACAATTCTAAAAGTAGCTACGTTATCAGCAGCAGTTAGAATGTCAGTGTATCTAAAGTCAACTTCGTGTTGACCAACAGCACCTTCGTGGTGTGAAGCTTCAATATCAAAGCCCATTTCTTGCAAGGTTAAAACAATATCTGATCGAATATCTTCTCCCAAATCTTCAGGTCCAACATCGTAGTATCCTGCATTATCTGAAGTTTTTGTCGTAACTTTACCATTTTCATCTTTTGCAAATAAGAAAAATTCAGCTTCTGGACCTATATTCATTGAAAAGCCCATCTTTTTTGCAGCCTCCATAACTCTTTTAAGGTTACATCTTGGGCAGCCTTCAAATGGTGTTCCATCAGCGTTATAAATATCACAAATTAATCTTGCAGAATTAACACCATCTTTTTCTCTCCAAGGTAATATTTGGAAAGTGTTGATATCTGGGTGGAAAAACATATCAGATGTTTCAATACTTCTGAAACCTTTGATAGATGAACCGTCTAGCATTATTTCGTTATCTAAGGCTTTATCTATGTGCTCTGACGGTATTGTTAAATTTTTAACTTGTCCGTTTATATCAACAAACTGAAGTTTGATAAATTTAATATTGTATTCTTTAATGAAATTTTTGATATCTTCTCTTGTGAAATTTCTGGAATCTAGTCTTACATATTTGAAATCTGTCATACAACCCTCTCATAAAATATTTACATATCTAGTGTATAGATTTTTTGTTAAAAGGTCAAGCTTTTTATTTGATTGTAAAAAAATAAAAAACCTGTATTATCTACAGGTTTTTTTATTTATTTTGTCTCAATAATTTTGTTATTGTCATCAACTATAATTATTGTTGGTTTGAAGTTTTCAAGTTCTTTTTCTTCAAATTGTCCGTATGTAACAATAATAACTTTATCCCCAGGTTGAACTTTTCTGGCAGCTGCACCGTTTAAGCAGATTTTACCTGAGTTAGGTTCACCTTTTATTACATAAGTTTGGAATCTCTCGCCGTTATTTACGTCTAGAATTTCAACTTTTTGCCATTCTCTAATATTAGCGGCTTTTAGTAATGTTTCATCTATTGTAATTGAGCCAACGTAGTTAAGATTTGCATCTGTAACTGTCGCTCTATGTATTTTTGAATATAAAAATTCTAATTGCATTTTCTTTCCTCTTTATTAAACCCTCACCCTACCCCTCTCCCACAAGTGGGCGAGGGAAGATACGTTTATTTGACGCTTTTTACAGCTTTAATAACTCTTGCTATTGCTTCTTCTGGCTTGATAGCTTCTTTTTCACCTGTTTGACGAGTTACGAATTCTACATTACCTTCAGTTATTGTTTTACCAACAGTAATTCTGTATGGGAAACCGATTAAGTCAGCGTCTTTGAATTTAACACCTGGTCTTTCGTCTCTATCATCAATTACGGCTTCAACACCGTTTGCTAGTAGTTCTTCATACATTTTGTTAGCAACATTCATTTGAAGTTCATCTTTAACGCTAACTGGAACTATTGTTACGTGATATGGAGCAATAGCTAAAGGCCATTTGATACCCCATTCGTCGTGATGAGCTTCAACAGCAGCCGCTGCAGTTCTAGATATCCCAATACCGTAACAACCCATAATGTATGGTTTAGTTTTGCCATCAGAATCCAGATATACTGCATTCATAGGTTGGGAGTATTTTGTACCTAATTGGAATATGTTACCAACTTCAATACCTCTAGTAACTTTTAGTGGTTGACCGCATTGTGGACAAAATTCACCTGCTTCAACAAGTCTAATGTCTGTAATAATTTCTGGTAATTCTAAGTCTGTACCAAAGTTTGCGCCAACTCTGTGAGCGTCATTTTTATTAACTCCAACAACAAAGTTTTTAAGTTCTTTTATTGTATTATCAGCAACAATTGTAACTTTGAATTCGCCATATTTAGCGATTGGTGTACCATCTTCTCCAACAGGGCCAATGAAACCAGGAATAGCGTTGAAACCATTTTCGTTCATCATTTCTTCGATTTCACCACTTGTTGCAATTCGGATTTCGTTACCACCGACAGCATTTAGTAATTTTGTTTCTTCTACAGTTTTATCGCCTCTGATAAGTGCTAAAACTGGTTTTTTATCAACTATATAAACAAGTGTTTTAACGATTAAACTTGCAGGAATATTCAAGAATTCACAAAGTTCTTCAATGGTATGAGTATTTGGAGTGTCAACTATTTCTGCTTTTGAAAAATCACCAACAGTTTTTGCTTCTGGGAGCTTAGAAATTGCGTGGTTAGAGTTTGCAGAATAATCACATTTGTCGCAATAGAAAACATCATTTTCTCCAG
>JAZLBN010000109.1:0-4054 GCA_045613725.1 Candidatus Gastranaerophilaceae bacterium | reverse complement strand
TATTATCGATTCCAAATATTGATTAAAAACAAATTAGAAGAAAAAGGACACCAATTTATTTCAAGCTTCTTAAATAAAATTACATCCCCAAAAGATATCAAAATGACAATCGACGTTGATCCTTTGGATATTTTATAATTGTAACCTATTCCCAATAAGGTTTCAATTGATATTTATCAATCCAAGCTAAAATCAAATCTAGCCTACGGGATGTAAAATAGTTATTCTATAATCATTTGCAAGAGTTTTTAAAAACTCATCACATCCTTCACGCATAGAAGCTAAATGCTCTTCACCTTGCAAACCTGTGTAATTATTCAACGTACCATCAAAATCTATGCAAATATCTTTTTTCTTTTTCATGTTTCCAAATATTAAAATTAGTATGATATAACGTACTTATTGTACGATGTGTCAATATTTATATCAAGGTATAACAATACAAATATACTTAAAATATGTACATCGTTAATTTATACAATGTCCGTTGGACTAAAAATATACCCAAGATGAAATTATTCAAGCAACAGGTCTAAGTATATATTCAATAAAAAAAGAGTCCATTTCTGAACTCTTTTTGTGTCTTATTCTATATGTTTTTACTCAGCAGTTGGTTCTGTAGATGCATCTAACAAGCTTGTTTGTTGAACTTCTTCAACCACAGTTTCTGAAGATTGAGCTGGAGTAACTTTAATTGTTACATCATCTTCATCTGGGTTGATAATTTTGTTTACAGAACATACTGTATCATTTTCGTTCAAGTTTTGAGCTCTAACACCAGTTGCAGGTCTTCCTTGTTGAGAAATAGAACCAGCGTTCAACCTTGTTACAACACCACTTGAAGTTACTAACATAATATCATCAGAATCTCTAACAATAGTTAATGCAACTAGTCTTGATGCTGAAGATTTAAATTTAGTTGCAATCAAACCAATACCACCTCTGTTTTGAGTTCTGAATTCAGAAAGTTTTGTACGTTTTCCGAAACCATCTGATGTTACAACAAGTAAATCAGCATCATAATCTTGAGGAACGATATCACAACCAACGATTTCATCACCTGTACGTAACTTCATAGAAATTACACCACGTGCACTTCTACCTAGAGGTCTTAAATCTTGGATTGGGAATCTGATAGCCATACCACAAGATGTACCAATAATAATTTCATCTCTTGCAGTAGCTAATTTAACCCAGTTCAAGCTATCGCCTTCATCTAAACCAATTGCAATAATACCATTACGTCTGATATTAGAGAAATTGTCTAATTCAATACGTTTGATATTACCTTTTTTAGTTAACATAATCAAATTCAAGTCTTTTGAGAATGTACTTACAGGAACAACTGCAGTAATTTTTTCATCTTGATCAATTGGAAGTACGTTTACGATTGGTAAACCTTTAGCTTGACGACCACCTTCTGGGAAGTCATAAACATTCAAACTATATACTGTACCTTTTGATGAGAAGAACAATACTTTATCGTGCATCATTGCAGTAAAGAAGTGTTGAATATCATCATCTTCTTTTGTTTTCATGCCTGATTTACCACGAGTTGCACGGTTCTGACGTTCAAAAGTATCTAAAGAAATACGTTTCAAATAACCTTGGTGAGTAATAAATACCGCCATCGGAGTATTTGGTGTTAAATCTTCGATAGTAACTTCACCTTGTTCAGGTAGAATTTGAGTTCTTCTATCATCACCATATTTTTCTTTATCTTCTAACAATTCTGTTTTGATAATTTCAAGAATTTTTGCACGACTTGCCAAGATTGATTCATATTCAGCAATCTTTTTCAACAATTCGTCATACTCAGCTTTAACTTTATCTTGTTCCAAACCTGTCAAACGTCTCAATTGCATTTCTAAGATTGCATTTGATTGATCAACATCAAGACCAAATCTACTCATTAAGCCTTCACGAGCATCATCAGTTGTTTTAGATCTTTTAATAAGTTCGATAACTTCATCAATAGAACCTAGCGCAATAATTAAACCTGCTAATATATGAGCTCTAATTTTTGCTTTTTTCAAGAAGAATATAGTTCTTCTTGTAACGATTTCGATTCTGTGTTCAACAAACTCATTTAAAACTTCATACAAGTTCATCAATCGAGGTTGTTTACCACATAAAGCAACCATATTTACACCAAATGTAGTTGCAAGTTGAGTATATTTAAATAAATTATTTTTAACAACATCAGGCTTAGCATCACGTTTCAATTCAATAACGATACGCATACCGTCTCTATCAGATTCATCACGAATATCTGAAATTCCGTTAATTCTTTGATCCTTAACAAGTTCTGCAATTTTTTCAATTAACATTGCTTTGTTAACTTGGTAAGGAATTTCAGTAACAACAATTGCTGTTCTTGATTGACGACCACCGCCACCTGCAATTTCTTCAAAACCAGCAACTGCAGACATTTTAATAGAACCTCTACCAGTTTCATAAGCTTGTTTAATATCATTCAAACCTATAATTGTAGCTGCAGTAGGGAAATCTGGTCCTTTAATATATTCCATCAATTCAGGAACTGTAATTTTTGGATTATCAATCAATGCAATTGTACCATCAACTATTTCACAAAGGTTATGAGGTGGTACATTTGTAGCCATACCAACTGCGATACCTGAAACTCCGTTTAACAACAACATTGGTAATCTAACAGGAAGAACTGAAGGTTCTTGTAACGAACCATCAAAGTTTGGTTCAAATTCTACAGTTTCACAATCAATATCAGCAAGCATTGATTGAGTGATTTTATGCATACGAGCCTCTGTATAACGCATCGCAGCAGCTCCATCACCGTCAACAGAACCAAAGTTACCATGCCCATCAACCATCAAATATCTTGTTGAAAAGTCTTGAGCCATACGAACTAAAGCTTCATAAACAGAACTATCACCGTGTGGGTGATATTTACCTAATACTTCCCCAACGATACGAGCACATTTTTTAAATGGTTTGTCTGGGTACATACCTAATTCGTTCATAGCATATAAAATACGTCTGTGAACAGGTTTCAAACCATCACGAACATCTGGTAATGCACGACCAACGATAACACTCATCGCATAGTCAATATATGAACGTTTCATCTCTTCTCTTATATTTACAGGAACAATTTTCCCGTGATCAAACATATTTTGTTGCTGAGTCAATCCTCTTCCCTCCAAGTCTATACTCCTGTAATTAGTATAGCACAAACATATAAATCAAGGCTACATCTTTACAAGCGGTAAAGATTTTGTTACTTTAAGCTTTTATGCATTGTTCTTCATATACATTGCATAATCTTCACGACGCCATTCAATATCAGAGCGAATCTTTTCAGCAGGAACTCCAGCAATTAATATATTTTCTTCATCAAACTTTTTGTTAACTATAGACATCGCACCGATTACTGAACCTTTTGGAATAACAGCACCTTTAAGGATCATTGTTCTCATCCCAACCCAAACATTATCCCCAATTACAATATCTTCTGGAGGATTTATAACTTCACCTGTTTTTCTGTCTAAAATTATGTGCCCATCATTATTGCGAACCATAATTTCTCTGGCAAACATACATTCATCCCCAATATAAACATTTTTACCATTTTTAGCAACAATATTTACATCTCGATATGCAGAAACCCCAGAACCTACAGAGATTTCTGACCCACCTTCAAGCCCAAAAGTTGTATAACGAATAGCTCTATGCTTTGTTGATTTTAGAAAAAATTTATTATTATCACCATCAACCACAATTGCACTAGCAACAAACTTTACAGGAAGCTCTATTTCGATATAATTTCCATTACCATTGACTGTTATATTTAAACCTGGGATATCTTTTTCTACACGATTACCATTTTCAAAAATCGCAATTTCATTGTTAATTCCATCTATTTTATTGACCATTACTATCCTCTTTCTGAAACGAGCGTTCTGTCATTTCTAACCATTTTGCTTGATTATAATTATCGTAACTTTTTGCAAATTTTATCAATGCGCTAACCAAAACCCTACCGCTATCAGATTTCCCAACAATTAAATAATCT
>JAZLBN010000108.1:0-22833 GCA_045613725.1 Candidatus Gastranaerophilaceae bacterium | reverse complement strand
AAAAAATAAATCAAACGGACTAGCATCTTCCATTTTTCTTTGAATTATGATATATTATATGAGTTAGAAGGAGAAGCATTATGAAAAAAACTTTTAGTTTATTAACAGCAACAGTAGCTACACTTGGATGTTTATCTATAGGAATCGCAGCAAACGCAGAATCTCTATCTGTTGCAATTGTTGACGTACCTCAAGTTGTTGCAGCATCATCACAAGTTCAAAATCTTAAAAAAGAGCAACAAGCTAAAGCAGATGAAATGGTTAAATTTATTGAAAAAGCAAGAAAAGATGTTGCATCTATAACTGACGCTAATAAGAAAAAAGCAGCAGAAGAAAAATATGCAAAAGAATTACAAGCAAAAAAAGAAAAAATGGATAAAGATTACGCTGAAAAACTAAAAAATATCGACAAATCTATTTCTAAAAAAATTGAAGACGAAGCAAAAGCTAAAGGTTATGAAATCGTTTTGAGCAAAGGAATAGTTTTATTTGGCGGTAAAGATATCACAAATGAAATCATTAAGGCTGTAAAATAGTTTACACCTTAACAAAAGGTACATAAAAAGAAGTGCTAAGATTAGCACTTCTTTTTAATATTGACAAAAAAACACCCTTCCAAAAGAAAGGGTGTTTATGTTTTACCTAAATATCCTTATACGAACCTTCAAACCTATTTTTATAAGTCGTATGAAGAATTTCGTGAGCTTTATGAGAATTTGGATGCTCCAAATACTCTTGATACAATTTCTGTACAGAAGAATTAAAATGAGATTTTCTCAATTGCAAATCATTATCCTCTTTGTACAAACCTTCTGCACGCTCACCTTTTACTTTTGCATCATCACAACTTCTAGGTTGACCTCCACCGTTTACACATCCGCCAGGACAAGCCATAACCTCTAATAGTTGGAAATCAGCAGTTCCTGATTTTATTTCTTGAACAGCTTTTTCTGCTTCACGTAAGGTTGAAACAATTCGTACAACAATTTTTGTACCTTTCAAATCTAGTTCAATACTTCTTGAACGATTAGAAGTACCTCGCATTGATTTAATATCAACATCAGCTAAAGGCTCACCTGTTACAAACTCATAAGCTGTACGAGCTGCAGCTTCAGCGACACCACCTGAAGCCCCAAAGATTGTTGCTGCTCCAGAATATTCACCAAACGGAGAATCATTACATTCTGGTTCTAACGCATTAAAATCAATACCCGCTTCTTTGATCATTTTACCTAACTCTTGAGTAGTTAAAACATAATCCGTATCTGGTCGACCATTTGTAGATAACTCTGGACGTTTGCACTCATATTTTTTAGCTGTACAAGGCATAATAGCAACAACAACCAAATTATCTCTATCAACATTAAAATATTTTGGTACTAAATCAACCAACACTGGAGATAACATACTCATAGGAGATTTACAACTTGATAAATGATTAAGCATATCAGGATGTTGATCTTCAAGGTATTTTACCCAAGCTGGACAGCAAGAGGTAAATAATGGTAAATTCTGACCTGATTTTACTCTTTCAACAAATTCCGTCGCTTCTTCCATAATAGTTAAATCCGCTGAAAAATTAGTATCAAAGACCAAATTAAAGCCAATTTTTCTTAACGCAGCATTCATTAAACCAATAGTATTTTCACCTGGCTTCAACCCAAACATTTCACCTAATGCAACACGAGTTGCTGGTGCCATTTGAACAACTACAGTTTTATTTGGATTTGTAATTTCATCCCAAACTTTATCAACTTCATTTTTAATAGTTAAAGCTCCAGTTGGACAAACTGCTGCACACTGACCACAATTCACACAATCAACTTGACCTAAAGGTCTGCCGTTCATAGGTTGAACTAAAGTTTTTGAACCTCTATTTGCAAATCCCAACACAGAATGACCTTGGAACTCAGAACAAGCTCTTACACAAGCTCCACACAAAATACATTTATTAGGATCTCTTACAATAGATGGGCTACTATCATCAATTGGTAAATAATCTTCTTCTTTTTTATCTGGGAATCTAATATTCTTAATTCCGTATTCTTCCGCATATTGTTGTAATTCACAATTACCACTACGTTCACAAGTCAAACATTTTTTATCGTGATTTGCTAACAATAACTCAAGAACAGTTTTTCTAATTCGTCTTGTTTTTGCGGTATTTAGATGAACTTTTAGACCATTCTCAGGTGGCATTGTACAAGAAGATTGAATACCTCTACCTTCAACTTCAACAACACACATTCTACAAGCGCCAAAAGATGTTAAATCAGGACGATAACAGAATGTTGGCACATTCATACCTGCTTTTCTAATTACTTCTAGCAAATTAGGCTCATCTGTAAATTCAACCTCTTTGCCATCTATAAATAATACTTTTTTATCTGTCATAATCTTATTTCCTTATAATCATTACTCTAACACAATAGCCTTGAACGGACAGTTAGTTAAACAAGCTTCACACTTAATACATTTAGCTTGATCGATTTTATGAGGTTGCTTAACTTCGCCAGAAATAGCTCCAACAGGACAAGTTCTTGCACATTTTGTACAACCTTTACATAAAGCCTCTTCAATAACTATTTTCTTCATTGCTGTACATACTCCAGCTGGACATTTTTTGTCCTTAATATGTGAAATATATTCATCCCTAAAGTATTTTAGAGTTGATAATACAGGGTTTGGTGCAGTTTTACCTAATCCACAAAGCGAACCGTCCTTAACTGCCTGAGCCAAATCTTCTAACAAATCAAGATCGCTCATTTCACCTTTACCTGCAACAATCTTTTCTAAGATTTTAAGCATATTTTTGGTTCCTTCACGACACGGAACGCATTTACCACAACTTTCGTTTTGAGTAAAGTTCATAAAGAATCTTGCAACTTCAACAATACAAGTATCTTCAGCCATAACAACAAGACCACCTGAACCAACCATTGCTCCAGCCTTGATCAAGTTATCATAATCCATAGGCAAATCTAAATGTTCTTCTGTTAAACAGCCTCCTGATGGACCACCTATTTGAACTGCTTTAAACTTTTTACCATTTCTAATACCGCCTCCGATATCAAATACAATCTCTCTCAATGTTGTACCCATTGGAACTTCGATAAGACCAGTATTATTAACTTCTCCTGTTAAAGCGAAAGTTTTTGTACCTTTTGAAGTTTCTGTACCCATTTGAGCAAACCAATCAGCTCCGTTAAGCATAATAACAGGGATATTAGCTAAAGTTTCCACGTTATTAATCAAAGTTGGTCTACCAAACAAACCTTTATTTGCAGGGAATGGCGGTTTTGGTCTTGGCATACCACGTTCACCTTCAATAGATGCAATAAGAGCAGTTTCTTCACCACAAACAAAAGCTCCAGCACCTTCTTTAATATGAAGTTCAAATGAGAAATCACTTCCCATAATATTTTTACCTAAATAATTACGAGCCTCTGCATCTGCAATAGCTTTTCTCAATCTCTTAATAGCCAAAGGATATTCTGCACGAACATAAATATAACCTTCATCAGCACCAATAGCATAAGCTGCGATTGCCATACCTTCTATTAATTTATGTGGATCACCTTCCATAATTGAACGATCCATAAATGCCCCTGGATCACCTTCATCACCATTACAAACAACGTATGATTTACCACCTTTATTAGCTGCAGTAAATCTCCATTTTCTACCAGTAGGGAAACCTCCGCCACCTCTTCCACGTAATCCTGATTTTTCAATTTCATCAATTACAGCATCAGAATTTCCTGACTTAATCACGTTAGCTAAAGCTTCATAACCTCTCACCGCAATAGCTTCATCTAAAGATTCGGCATCAATTTTACCACAATTTGCTAATGCTGTACGAGTTTGCTTAGCATAGAAATTAATTTCTTCATTTTTATAAACATGTTGTTTTGTTTGAGGATCAGTATAAAGAAGTCTTTCAACTGGTTGATTATTCTTTATATGACTTTCATATATTTCTTCCACATCATTAAGCTTAACTTTTACATAGGTAACGTGCTTATCTGGAATAATTACCAAAACCCCTTGCTCACAGAAACCATGGCAACCTGTAGGAACAATAGTCATTTTGTCATAATCAGAAAGTACAGAAACATCTGCCCCTAATTCTTTAAACTTATCAATAATTTGCATAGAACCATTTGCGACACATCCTGTACCTGCACAAACTAAAACTCTTAAACCTTGTTTTTTTATTTCTTCATGAGCTTTTGCTTGTTCTTGAGCTATATCAATATTCAATGTTTTTTCCATATTATCTTTCTCCTTTTAAAAGAGTATCTAAAATAACTTTAATTGCATCAGATGTCATTTGCGGATAAACCTTTTCGTTAATTACACAAACAGGAGCTAACCCACAAGCACCTAAACAACTAACGGTTTCTAAAGAGAACAAGCCATCTTCTGTTGTCATTTGACCATCTTTTAATTTTAAATAAGATTTGATTGCATTCAACACTGGCATAGACCCTCTAACATGACATGCAGTTCCATCGCAAACCTTAATTTCATATTTACCTTTTGGATCAAGAGAGAATTGCGCATAAAAAGTCGCAACTCCAAAAACTGTCGCTGGGGACAATCCTTCAATCTTTGTTCCAATATAAATCAACGCATCTTCAGGCAAGTATCTATACTCTTCCTGAACTTTTTGTAAAATCGCAATCAAATTAGACTTTTTCGCACCATAAGACTCGATAATTGAATCTAATTTAATAGTGTCGATTTTGTGAGGATTAGTAACACTCATTTTCAAAACTCCTATCCTATATATTCAATTGTATTAACCCACAACTGCCTGTACACTAAAAGAAAAACAGGTCAATTAATAAGTATATTTTAGCACGAAATACCTATAATGACAAGAGTTAATACAATTCTAATTTTTAATAAAATCAAAAAACTATACAATCAACTTATCGCAATATTGAGAAACAGGGCAAACACTACACATAGGCTTTATTGGCTTACAAACATTTTGACCATGAGTTACCAACAATGTGTTTATCGGAATCCAATATTCAAGGGGCAATTTTTCTCTTAACACAAATTCTGTTTCTTCTGGAGTTTTTGTTTTAATGTAACCTAATCTATTAAAAATGCGATGAACATGAACATCTACACAAATAGCAGGTTCACCAAACCCCAACGACATTACGAGATTTGCAGTTTTCCTACCAACACCTCTAAATTTACAAAGTTCATCTATTGAATTCGGAACTTCTCCATTAAATTTTTCAACAATAAGCTTCGAAAGTTCAACAACTTGACTAGCTTTATTTTTATAAAACCCAACAGGATAAATAGCATTAGCTAAATCATCCTCATTTACCCTCATCATTTCATGAGGAGTCTTCGCTAATTCAAGCATTCTTAAAGTTGCAGGGTAAGTGGTTTTATCATTAGTTCTAAGACTTAAAATACAAGCAATTAAAACCAAATATGGATCCTTAAAAGAATCCATTAGTTTAACAAAATCACTTTGTGGTTGCTTTGCTTCTTGCAACAATCTAACAACGCTACCAATACGTTTCATTAACTCAACAATTCCTCAACATCTAAAACAGTTTTTAACCTAAGTGCATAGATATTATTCCTATCAAATCGAGCCAATTTTACAGCATCTTTTTCAGTAGTAATAATACTACCTGAGATAGCTACAATATCAGTAGCAGAATATTGATGATGATCATCGAACGTAACAGTTTCAACCACATTATAATCCTTTAAAAAATCATAAAATTGTTGAGGTTGTCCAATAGCACACATTGCAGTTACAGATAAACCTTCCATCAACCTTTGTCCGTTTTTTATATCATACACATAATCAGGTTCTGTGTAACAAACACTTGTTGGCAATTTAAGTCTTTTTTGCATAATTTTAGCGACTTTTTCAGCAACATCATGTTTTGTATTTTTACTCACAATAACAAATTTATCAATACGCTCAAGAGCTTCCACACCTTCTCTCAATGGACCAGCAGGAAGTAAACATTCATTTCCAAACCCTTTAACACTATCCATCAAAACAATATCCAAATCCCTATGAAGCTTACGATGCTGAAAACCATCATCAAGAATAATATATTCAACTCCGAATTTCTCAACTGCATACATTGATGCTAAATATCTATTTTTGCAAGTAAAAACATAACACCCAGGAGTATTTTCCGCTAACCAATAAGGTTCATCTCCAGCTTGCCAAGCATCAAAATAGATAGAAACGCCGTCAGAAATCATATTTATTGAACGATTACTTAAATGACCACCATACCCTCTAGAAACTATTGCTACCTTACGCCCGTGAGCAATCAAATACTTTGCAATTTCTGAAACAACAGGGGTTTTACCGACTCCACCTGTAGTCATATTTCCTACAGAAATCACAAAAGCATTAACCTTTTTAGGTTTTAGAATTCTTTTATCATAACAAAAGTTTTTCAACCGACTTGCAACACCATAAAAATAGGAACAGAACTTTAATAAACCAAATAAAATTCCTTCTGGATCCCTTTTATAATGAATATTCGTAATCTTTGTTTTAATATTTTCCATCTTAGAACAGTAATCTAAATAACAAGAATCTTTTATTCAACTTATCTGAGAATTTTCTCAAATTAGAAGTTGTAACAACTGTATCTTTAACTATTTGTTGCAAATCAGAAGCCTGATTTGGATTCGCTGGGTTTACTCTATTAACAGTATCCAAGGCTGTAGCAACTTCTGCCATTGCACAATTCACATTTGTAATAGCTGTCGCTAACTCGTTTTTCAATTTATCATCTTTGGTCATAGAGTTAACACTTGCAGTAATCTGTGCCAAATTATCTGAAATAATTTTCAAGTTTTTACCAGTTTCTTCGGCATCAGCGGCATCCATAACTTTATTTAAGTTTTTAGCTAATTTATCAATAGAATCAGCTGTTGAATATAATGTTGTTTTAAATTGCGCATCACCTATGATAGAATTAACATTTGCTGATAATTTAGAAAAATCATTAGTAGCTTGTTTTGTCATAGAAAGTAACATTTCAATATCACCCTTTGATGATTCTAACAATTCATCAACTTTTAGTAATGTTTCATTTGATTTAGCTGTCAATGCATCTAAATTAGCAATCGTTGTTTTTAAATCAGAAATAGTATCATCAGTTAAAATAGCATTAACTTTTCTATTTGTTTCTGTCAAAGATTCAGCCGCTTTATATTGCCAATCCATAAAATCTGATAATCTCAAAGGTTCTATAATCGTATAAGGAGAATCTTGTGTTGGAAACGCTATTGGCATCTCATCTAAAGGTATCAATCTCAATTGATACGAGCTACCATCTTTAACAGACACACCTTTTAAAAATTCAGGTAATAATAAACCAGGAAGATTAATAAAGTATGTAACTTTATATGCATAAGGTGTTTTAATATTATTTTTATAGTTATATGGCAAAGAATCCTTAGCGACAACATCAACACTCTTAATTTTACCAACTTCATGATATTTATCACTTAATTTCATCTGTACAGAATCATTTTTATGCAATAAATGACTATCAACCATAGGAATATAAATAACATTCGATTTTGGCGGAGTAACTTCTAAAAACAACTCACCAATCAACCCTGATTGCTGAATTGAGAATAACGAAGCTCTAGGAATCTGAACAGAAGGATCAGTAATAACAAATTTGACATTTACGTAACTATCTTCACCTTTAACTACAGGAATAATTTCTTCAACTTGACCCACTTTAAGTCCCATCATCTGAACTCCAGCCCCTGGGCGCAGACCATTAACATCCTTGAATTGAATCTCTATACGTTTTGCGGAAGATAAAGCCCTACCTTTAACTTTCAGAACTGTACCTACAAGCAATATAAGCGCTATTATTGTCAATAATCCAACTTTAAACGATGAAGAAAATTTCATATAACCTTTCCTTACAATAAATATATTATGTATTTTAACAGAAAAATAAAAATTCTGTAAAGTTTTAACAAAACGATCGAGATAAATAAGCTAATAATACTCTAAATGATTGATTTTTCTCAAAATAGGTACATAAAACTTAATAAATTATGTATAATTTTAATAGGTTATATTGACTTTAAAAAAAATATAATTAAAACCCTAAAGAAGGTAGATAAATAGATACACGAAGGAGAGCATAAAAAATGGGCATGGCAGCATCTCAAGCACGTTGGATCGCACTTGCAGCGAGAAAAACAAATGTTGAATACGAAGGACAACAAATCAACCAAGCAAGAACCGCATTAGCAAATAAAAGCTCTCAGCTTTGGAATGAATTGTATAGTATGGAAGTTCCTACAGCTCCTAGCACTACAGAATATACTCAAACTCAGTATACCTTTGGAGATGGGGATACTACACAAACAATTTCAGAAATTCAAGATGCAGAATATACTGATAAAGATGGTATAAACTACAATTCTTATGTTACCTATTATACAAAAATTTCTGATTATGCAGGAATTAGAAATACAAATTCAAACCCTCAAGTTCAATATATTGATCCAGTAGAAGGTGCAACTGAAGGATATTATATGGTTGGTACAAAGCGATTAAGTTGTTTAAACACTATTGATAGAACCAACAACAGTGAAGATGGCACTTGGGGTACTTATTGCGCACAATTAGACCAAATCACCCAAGATTGGCCTGAATCACAAGTTGCAAAAGATTGGAATAATTATCGTACAACTGGAGATGCAAGTTCATTAGAAAATATTTATTTCTGGACTGATAACAGTAATAAAATAAACTTTGCAAGTAAAAACTCTAACTCAAACGATTCATTAGAAGCTTGTAAATTGGATAAAAATCAAGCGCTACATTCATATTATGCAGATTATCAGACAACAAATAAAGAATTATCAAAATATGCAATCGTAGAATATGATTCAAGCGGACGTGCAAAATCAATGCAACTTGAAGGTTCAAGCGTAGTTTATGATTTAAAAGCAACAAGCGTAACAGATGAAAACGCATATAACGATGCGATGAACCAATACAATTACGAACAACAAGTTTACGAGAAAAAAGTACAAGATATAAATGCAAAAACAGAGCAAATCCAAACTGAAGATAGAACTCTTGAGTTAAGATTAAAAGCGTTAGATACAGAACAGAATGCACTTCAAACAGAAATGGAAGCAGTTCATAAGATCATTTCTAAAAACATTGAAAATACATTCAAAACATTCTCAAGTTAGGATACACATTAAAATAATGAGGTTAAAATGTCTTATAAAAACGACAGTGATTTAGTAATAGCAAACAGATTTGGCGATGCAAGCGGAAAAGCAAAAGCTCAAATGTGGGAAACCTATGACCGTTTAAGAGACTTAACGGTGTCAGGTGGTGGTACAGGAACAGGCTTTGAAGCTGCAGGTGGCTGGTTATACAATTTAGCAAGCTTACTTGCTCCGGCATCTTTTGCTACAATCTTCGGTAATTCAGAAACAATGAATATTGCAGGTACATCCTACTATTCAAACAGTAATGCAGGTAGCGCATATGGTGTTGATTCTTTGTATAATTACTCAGGATTTCCTAGCGGAGCTGCATCTATAAATTCTATTTACGGATTATCTACAGGTGGAGCATCATCAATCCTTAACGGATGGGGAACTAGTACATCAGGTTATGCAACAGGATACGCATCTAATGTTAGTGGATTGGCAGATATCACAAGCGCAGCCGCTTATGGTATAGGTACAGGATCTGGGTTAGGTAAAATCGCCTCAAATATTGTAATGCCATTTGCAAGTTGCATTTCAGGTTTTGGTGGAATATTAACTGCTGTATCACCTTACTTAGGTGTTTACGGAGCTGGAACAACCGTTTTAGGAAACTTGATGCAAGGTACATCATCGGCTGCCCTTGCTGCATACCAAAATATCTCAGGTAATATCACAACAAATGCTGATGCAATACTTTCAACTAAAGTTAGAAACATTGAAACTGTTTGCAAAATGCTTGATACTCAAGGTGATGTTGCTAAAAAGATGCTTAAAGATGGTATCGATAGTAACCAAAAAGCTATACAGAATATGTAAAATCTTAATTAATAATTCACAATTAAAGGATAATGTAAAGATTACTACATTATCCTTATTATTTTATTAAAGTTTTTAAAATTTATGCCGATATATAATATAAAGAAAGAAGAGACCTAATATTAAGAAATATTACACATAAAAATAACAAAATAACAATTATTTATATTGTAATGTTTTTAAATAGATGTAGGTCTAAAGTGTAAGGATCAATATGTTTCGAGAAACTCTAGAACTATACATAAAAAGAATCATGGATTTTCTGATATATACAAGAAACTACTTTATCAGAACTAATCCACTCCAAAACGTAGTTGAATCTATCGTAGAAGGAGTAAAAGATTTCTTAACAGTCAAAAAGAAATTAAGAATGGCACAATACAGGCTTAATTACCACAGACATCAGTTAAATAAAATGGAACAATTAATTGCCGAAAACAGCCAGCATAATTTCTTAAAAGGCTCCAACTTAGATCAAAGAAGGTAAAGGTGGAAAACAAATGGGTTTACTAATCGGTATAATTAGATTAAGGCAACTGAGGTTAATGCAGTCAAACTGCGAATGGAAACTTCAACTTATTGCTCAAGCCGTTAGTACTGCTCAAAACTCTGCTAACAACTTGTTACAAGTTGGAACTGATTATGAATCAGATAGCGCAATAGCAAAAAAACTTCAACAACGACAATACAAACTAAAAGCTCTGGAAGAAAAACTTAATGCACAAAAAGCTGCATTAGAAATTCAATTAAAAGAAATTAACGCAGAAATGGAATCTTGTAAAGGCATGATTGATAAGCATATCCAAGATTGTTTTTCATACAGGGTTTAATTATCTAACATGAATGAATAGATTAATAATATCATTCATAATAAGTGCTTGTTTTTGGTAGCTTTGAGCTTTAGCTTCCAATATGCCAATTTGCTTACGGTATTCATTAGCATTATTTTGACATTCAGCAGCATTCGAATTCAAGGAATCCTGAACTTGCTTAGCTTCTTGCAAAACACTACCCATTGAAATACCAAGAGCTTCCATAGTTTGTTTAATAATCAAAGCTCCAGTTTGTTTAGAAACACCAGCAGGAAGCTTTGCAATCAACTGTTTTAAAAC
The DNA here is from genome assembly GCA_045613725.1 of Candidatus Gastranaerophilaceae bacterium. Taxonomy (GTDB): domain Bacteria; phylum Cyanobacteriota; class Vampirovibrionia; order Gastranaerophilales; family Gastranaerophilaceae; genus Zag111. The sequence goes on along the minus strand of JAZLBN010000108.1, from coordinate 11,626 downwards.
CGCAACATTTGCAGGATAATCAAAATCTTCCTGAACCGCAAAGGCAGCAGGACCTAGATTTTGAGCAATACTTTGTTGTAAAGCTGCATCAACAAATGAAGATTGAAACTGAGGCTGAGTTGCAGCTTGGAATTGCAATTGAGATTGAATTTTAACTTGCATTTCAGTCGGCTCAGAAGGCTGTTCATATACAGAATCTGACATATCAAAACTTTCAACATCCTCTACTTCAGCAACAGGCTCAGCGAAATATGGCTCTTCAATAATTTCAGGAGCACTGTCATTTACAAAGACCTCACCTTCAGCATGGTCAGCAGTTTGCATTTTTAAAGCTTCTACAATCTTTTTACCAACACCATCGTTCATATCGTTTATAGCCATCATTTCCTCTTCATATTGTTCTAAACAACTTAATTATATAAAAAACACGCTTAATTATCAAGAAAAAAATAAGAATTTACGTCATATAGTTTAAGAATTATTAACTTGATAGGATAAAATCTTTATGATAAAATTTGAGACAAAAGAGGGATATTATGGATACAATCGAAATTAAAGACTTTAACAGTCTTCCATCAGGAGAGAACTGTAATCAAGCGGCAATGATTGCGCCGATTGAAAATGGTGTAGAATACGAAATATTAAGTGATAATGACAATTTAGAATACATTGATTATCTAAACTTATCAAGAGTTTTAGAAATATTAGCAGAATTTTTTGATGTTCACGCAACTGCAATTGCAAAAGAAAACAAATTATGTGCAGTTGCACTTGGTAGCACTAATAATGATGCATTAGAAAAAGTAATAGATAGTGATCCTCTAACAATATCTGAAGGAACAATTGGGTTTTCAAAAGAAATTTCTTTAGATATTGCAAAACAAGTAGGAGCTATGAAAATTAGAAACATTGTAGCTACAAGATATTCAAAAGAGGCACTAGTATACCTTACAGATAATACAAATTGTAATGTAATACAAATTAAAAATCCATTACAAGAATTATTAGGATTTAACGCTAAAGATATCAAAGTTACACCTTTTGGATATCTTGTACAAGACCAAAATCAAAGCAAACTAACAAAAACATCATTCAAGGTTGCGGGGAAAATAAAACCTACACAACAACAAGCGGAAGATGCAATTTTTGCTTGGAAAATTGCAAAATATTCTCAAAGCAAAACTGCAATTATTGCAAAGGACCTAGCTACAAAAGCTATTATCCAAGGTCGTACAAGCAGAGTTGAAGCCGTTGAATCTGCTATGGATTTTGCATGTGAAAATTCTAAAGATGCAGTTCTAGCAGTTGATGGAACAATTGAAAAAGAAGAAATAATTTTTACAGCAATCCAAGGTCGAATAGGGTTAATTATTGAAGCCGGAAACAGCGCTCATACAGATAAAATACTTAACCTTGCTGATAAATACCAAATTTCAATGATAATAACAGGATTAAGAAATAATAGATACTAAAAGGATAATAATATGGATATAAAACCGTGGGATGAATATTTTTTAGATTTAGCTAAAACTTGTGCAACACGCTCTAACTGTATCAGAGCACAGGTTGGAGCAGTTATTGTTGGCGAAGATAAAAAAATAAAAGCTACGGGCTATAATGGAACACCTTCAAAAGTTGAATCTTGTGCAGAACGTGGGGAATGTTATCGAATAAAAAATAATATCCCATCAGGAACACAATATGAAACTTGTCGTTCAATCCATGCCGAACAAAACGCAATAATTCAAGCTGGACAAGACAGATGTAAGGATGCAACAATATACATTTGGGGTCATAATTTTATTTGCATACTTTGCAAAAGATTTATTGTTCAATCTGGGATAAAAAATTGCGTCCTTAAAAAAGATGAAACCTCTCCAATAGTTAGAGTTTCAGTTGACGATATTCGCAAGGAACTGAACGAACAACGATAACCATTACTAGAGGTAAATATGAAAAAAATCATATCTAAACTATTACTCATCACATTAACACTAAATATAACATCTCCAACAGTATTTGCAGAAAATAAATTAAACAATATCCGACCTATTCACAAACAAACAACTGGTGTTTATTTGGAATTAGAAGAACGTGTAATTTCACAAAAAATAGAAAAAGATTTACGCGAAGAAATCGAAAATGTATATGGTAAAGATAATGTAGATGAAATATTCACTAAAATAACTGAAATTGCTAAAAATGCAAAACTTAACAGACCTGAGAATCTAAAAAAAGAAGATTTTGAAAAAGAAAATGATTGGTACAAAGATCAAGTAATATATATGTTTTACGTAGATCAATTCGGCACTGTTACGCCAGAAAAACCCAATCAATTTAATGACACAGTTGGAATGTTAAATTACCTAAAACAACTTGGTGTAACTACAATATATATGCTTCCATTTGCAGATTCGCCAATGGAAGATGCAGGATTTGATGTTAAAAACCCTCAAAATGTTAGAACCGACCTAGGTGGAAAACCACAATTCGAAAACTTCATTAAACAAGCCAAAGAACAAGGATTTAATATAAAAGCTGACCTTGTTTTAAATCATTTTTCAGACCAACACGAATGGTTTCAAGATGCATTAAAAGGCGATGAAGATAAAATTAACAGGTTTGTAGTCCGAAAAACAATGCCAGTATACAAAAAGTATATTGATGAAAAACTAGGGACTGTTGCAGAATACACAGAAGATAACGGCCTTATAAGTAAGCGAAGAATAATATTCCCAGAAATAACTGAACACAATTGGCGCAAAGAAACCATAAATGATCAAGATTATTATTTTTACCATACATTTTATCCATTTCAAATTGATATCAATTGGGAAAACCCAGAAGTTTTATACTATAGCCTAGAAACAATGAATTATTGGCTAAATTTGGGCGTAGACATATTTAGACTGGATGCAATACCTTACCTAATAAAAGAGGCTGGTACTAACGCTGAAAATTTACCTAGAACACATTCGATAATAAAAATTTTAAGTAATTACTTACAAGCCGTAGCGCCCAGAACAGTATTACAAGCTGAAGCTTGCCAACTCCCAAAGGATGTAATACCCTACTTTGGTGATGAAAGAAAAACTGAAATACTTATAGATGGTAAAGAAAAGGATTTAAAAAGAACCGACGAAGTTCAAATAGCCTACAACTTTCCATACATGCCAGCACTTTGGGCAAGTTTCATATCAGAAGATAGTAAGCATTTCAAAGAAGCTGTAAAAAACACTCCAAACATTCCAGAAAGTGCTAGCTGGGCAACATTTTTAAGGGTACACGACGAATTAACCTTAGAAATGGTTACTCCAGAAATGCGAGAACTTATCTATCAAACTTTAGAATCAAAAGGGGCACCTTTCAGAAAAGGTTTTGGAGTTTCCGGCAGAATGGCAAACTTCTTAGATGAAGATCATGACCACATTATTATGGCTTTTTCAGTATTACTTTCGATGCCTGGAATCCCTATCATATATTATGGTGACGAAATAGGTGCAAAAAACAATTTTACAAACGCACAAAAAAGCGCAGATTTAAGAAAGAAAAAATCATTAAAAAGCAAAATTAAATTACTATCATTTTTTGATAGTCGAGACATAAATCGCGGATCATTAACAAAAGATTCATTCTACGACGCAACCACTACTACAAAAACTTATAGTGGAAAGATTTTCCATAAAGTTCAAAAAATGATTGAATTAAGAAAAGAAATTCCTGCACTTCGTAGAGGGGCACTAAGCATATTAAAAACTGAAAACCCATGGACTTTTGCATATATCAGAAGTCACAAAGGTGACAAATATCTTATCGTGAACAACCTGTCAAACAAACGCTATACCGCAGAAATTGAATTACCTGCAGACGTATATCTAAAAGCTATTAAAAATAAACACCACATCTATTTAAAAAATATACTTACTGGTGATGAATATAAACTAAAAGTTTCTTTAACCGACAAAAAGACAAGACTTCTTATGTATCCACACGCAGTTGTTTGGTTAAAATTGCCATAGTTTTATAAATGTTTCATAACTATTTCTTTCAACCTCTTCCATGCAAACTGTTGGAACACTCCCAAATAAGTCGTAACAAGCATTACAACAACGAAATAAACATACGTAGTTTGCACTGGATTAAATATTGCATAAATCTTTTCACCTTTTTCTGTTAATGGTGTCCCTGTACTATAGAATAGTAATAGAGTAATAAGATACATAACAAAAACGTGATTTGCCATAATATGGTAAGTTACTTTCCCCATTTGCTGAAGCATTTTAACCTCTTTCAAATAAGGATATAGAATCTTTACAACAAACAAAGATACCCAAATACCTGTTAAGGAAGTAAATACAGGAACAAACAACTGATCATCAAATCTACCATTAACCAATACGTAACTTAACCCTATTCCATGCTCAGGATTAAAATCTCTATTAAACAACCACAATATAGATTGCGCAAAAATAATACCACCCAACCATTTTGGCGTAAAAATATTAAAGTTATCTTTTATATACCTAACATAAAAATAACCTAAATAAACAAAAAACAAAGAAAATGATGTTCTCATCGCAATCAACGATAACGAAGTATGCGGAATCTGTTTCCATATTGGAATTGCAGAAAAACCTAAGAAGGCATAAAAAATCAAATGTATCCATTTATTCTTAATGGGACGCATCACTCTCATTAAAAATAAAAAGACAATCATTGTCATAAATAACTGAGTAACAAACCACATTGGTGCAATGAAATTCAATTGATGTCCTGTAGTAAAAGGAGTAATAAAAAAGTTTTTTAAACTTGGAGCATCACCCCAGAATGAACCAATGACTGGAACCATCGCAAATGTAATTAATAAATAAACTGCCTCATAGGCAAAATACGGCACAAGTAAAGATTTTATTCTTCTTATAAAATAAATAGCTACTTCATCAAGATATTTATCCTTAAATAACATACCTGATATGAAAAAGAATAATGCTAATTGAAAAGAATATGGCGGAAACATTCCAAAAATTGAAAACTCTAAATGTCCAGATACAACTAACATAATAGCTAAAGCCTTTAGCAATGTAATTTCACCAGAAAAAACTTTATCCATATACAAATAATCCCCTTTTAATAGTATTATAACAAAAAATTAAAAACTAGATTTTCCCTTGACTTTTTGCAAAATATTATTAAATATGAAGTAGCTAAAAGTCCCATTATTATAGCCTTATACATCTTTTGGTTGATTTTTACATAACAAAGTTGAACACTTTAGGCAAATAAGGTAATATAAAGTAGAGAGGTAGTATTATGCGTAGTAATTTTCCACAATATGATTTAGCATCAAGAATTCAACATACAAAATTCGATTCTCAATTCGGAAATATGCCTAGCATGAGAATGAATAGAATTGAAAGCACTGATGGCGCGAATTTCAAACAAGTTTTTACAGGATTGGTTGAAAATTTAAATCATCAAATGGAAGCTCCTGATAACTTAATGAAAGATGTAATGTCAGGGAATCAGAATGTAGATATTCACGATGTAATGACAGCAATGTCAAAATCTGAAATCTCAATAAATATTGCGACACAAATGGTAGGTAAAGTTATCAACGCATACGACAGAATTTCACAAATATCAGTATAATTACATTTTAGTATAAAATAATATAAATCAGACAGTGGGACAGAGATGGATTTTAGTAAAATTGCAGAAAATAAACCTTTATTATTTGGAATAATCGGCGGAGTTGCCCTAATTCTAGTTATAGTTATTATGAGTATTGCTTTGAATTCTGGTGGTAAAGATAAAGTTGAAAATCTTGGTGCTGAACCACTAAAATCTAATGTTGATTTATTAACTACAGACAACTTAGGAAAAGCGTTAGAAATTCAGGCTTTACTGGCTAAACAAGGGATTGTTGTTGGTCGTGCTCCAGATGGTACTAAATCAAAATTATATTTAGATGCAAAAAACTGCTCCACACTTACTAAAAAATGTACAGTTACAGACAGAGACAATGCACTTATTGCTATTGTTCAAAGCGGTTTAGTTGATCAAAATGTTGGTTTAGAAATCTTTGATAAAGGAGACTTCACATCAACAAAAGAAGATAAACGAATCAGGTTAGCTCGAGCTATGAACGGAGAATTAGCAAGATTAATCAAAAAAATTCCTCCTATTCAGAATGCTACTGTATTCATTTCTATACCTGAACAAACTAATTATTTTGAAGACAAAAAACCTAAAACAGCTACAGTACAAGTTGTACTACCGCCACCAAGTCCTGAAAATAATTACGTAACAAAACTAGATCAAACAAAAGTTAAAGCAATCACAAACCTTTTAATAGGAAGTGTGACAGGTTTAACTGCTGAAAATATTGCAATTACAGATACTAATGGTAATGTATACCACAGTATTATGGATGCCGAAGACGAAATGCTTCAAAAACTTGAAGAAAATGATAAATACATGCAACAAAAAATTTCAAAACAACTTGACAGACTTGTCGGACCAGGAAATTATGTTGCAACAGTAAGTACATTTTTACGTCAAGCTCCTATTGAAAGATTTAAAATAGAATATGATCCAAATCAAAAAGCTTCAGTTTCTGAACAGTCGTTTACCGAAGGTTTAGGCGATCAAACAAGAGATCAATCACAAGGCTTAAATGCTGTAAGCACATATTTACCAAACGGTCTACCTAGAGGTTCAGCTGATTCGAGCCAAAACAGAAATTACTCAAGACAAGCTACAGAAACACAATATGGAGTCACAAAAACTCAAACTAACGAATATATAAAACCTGGTGTAGTTGAAGAAATATCTATTGCCGTAACTATAGACAAAAATAATTTACCAACGGATACAACATTAGAAGAATTAAAAGAACTTATAGCAAGAGCTGCAAGCCCAAAAGTAAGTGCTAGCGATGTTTCTATAGCGTTTACAAGTTCAACAGATCCGTACTTAACACCAGAAAGACAACAAAACTTACCAAAAGTTGACGAAACAGGTAATCCTTGGTGGTTAGCGTTAGTATTATCAGCATTTGGATTACTTATCATATTTAAAGCTATATCAGCAAAAGTTAGAAGAATTAAAGAAGAAAACGAAATGGAAGTTGAAACATTACGTCAACGAGCTATGGAACAAGAAAGACAATTAAATGACATCAATTCTAGAGCAAGTCAATTAACACAACGTCAATCTGAATTAGCTCAAGATTTAATCAACCAACAGCAAAGAGCTGCAATTCCTCAGTTCGATGAAAACTTACTATTAGATTCTCTTGAAAGTATCTCTGGTGAATTAAACGAAGAAAATGCAGACAAGATAAAAAGTTGGATAGAAGAAGGTTCAACTTCAGAAGGATAAAAAATGGCAGCACCTGATTTTGATTACGAAAGTTTTGCCCAGAATCTTGCGGCACAAGCACAAGAATTAGTACCACCAGATTTTAATGACGTACAAAAACAGTATGTTATAAATACTTTGGGAAATTTTTCATTACTATCAGGGAAAGCATTAGCAGAAGATCCAAACCTTAACTTTAACGCAGAGCAGTCTGTAACTATTACTCAAATTATTGCAGAATGGTCTTATCATAAATCTGTAGACTTAATACGTTCAGGAATTCCACAACAGTATTGGGATCCTGTAATGCAAAAAATTGCATACACAATTTTTGAAATAGCAAAACAGACATTTTCTCAAGGATTACCACACGATAAAATATTAGAACTCATTGAACATCACGTAAAAAAAAGCTTCAATGAGGCTATTACCGAACTAAAAAATAAAGGTGCTATTGATGAGGGCTTGATGGAATATGCGCTATCCCAATCAAATATGGATAGAATGGCACAAGAAATGCAACAATCTCAAGGAGAAATTCCAACAGGATCAGCTAATGCACTTCCGCCATTACCAACAGCATCAAATACTCCAATAGATTTTCCTAAAGTTGATTCAAAAGTACTTAAACTTGCAACTGTTGCATTACTATTAAAGAAAATGAATCAAGATAAAGTTCAGGCTATTTTGAATAAATTCGAACAAAATGATGCTGAAACTGTAATAAAATATATGAAAGTTCCTGATTTGATAAATAGAGTAGGTGCGACAAATGCACTTAGATGTCTTCAGGAAATAAAAACAACTTTACCAAAAAATACTGAATTAACACCAAATAAAGTTGTACTTAAATTAAGAAAATTAACTAATAAATACTCAAGTAAAGATTTAGACACAATGCTTATTAAAGAGCGTATGGGGGTAAAAAGATTGGTATTTAACGCATTAGAAGGTAAATACTACGATAAAATGCCACCAAAAGTTGCAAGTATTGTTGCCACACACCTTACTGATAGTGTATAATATTGATTGAATCATGATTATAAAAAAGAAAAGAAAAAATACAGATTTAGGGATAGAGGAGCAAAAAGTTCCACAAAATGAAGAAATAATCGATTCTGAATCAGCAACTGAAAAAGCTGAAGAAGATATCGATATATTTGACTTGGACAATATCGACTTTAAACAACGCCAAGAACGAAGAAAAGGTGACAGACGAAGAGGTTTTCGAAGAATCGATGATAGAAACCTTATCTCTAGAGCTAAAGAAGAAGCTAACGCAATAAAAGAAGCCGCAGCAAAAGAAGGTTATGAAGAGGGACTACAAGCTGCTAAAGACGATATTGAACGTGTAAAAGAAGGACTTAGCGCATTTTTCTCTGCTAAACAAGAGGTTTATGATAGTATTGCTCCAGATATATTAGAAATTAGCCTTGAAATCGCAAAAAAAATCATTAAAAAAGAAACAATTGAAAACCCTGAAATAATATTGGAAAACATAAAAGATATTATGAAAGGTTTATCAAAAGAAGAATCTAAAATAACAATTAAAGTAAATCCAACTCAAGTTGCAATGTTAAAACAAGATATTCCAGAAATGCTACAATCTGTAGGAATGGAAGCAAAAGTATTTATTGTAGCAGAAGAAGGCATAATGGAAGGCGGATGTTTGATTACAACATCAAATGGAGTGATCGATGCAACTATAGAATCACAATTATCTATAATATGTGAAGTGTTAAAAGGTATGTAATAAATGGCAGCACCAGAGGGCAATAACAATCAAATAAGTGAATTTATGATGGCAGTCTTTGTACTGTTTCTTTTGATTATTTTGCTGTGCGAACTTCCTAACTGGGTAATAAATGTTTGTATCTGTTTAAACATTACACTTGGTGTTGTTTTAATGATGTTTGCGTTATATATTCAAAAGACATTGGAATTATCATCATTCCCTTCAATTATCCTTGTTGGAACAATGTTTAGATTATGTCTTTCTATTGCATCTACACGTCTAATTCTAGCAAAAGGTGAAGCTGGAGAAGTTATTCACGCATTCGGAGAATTCGTAACTGGTGGTAACATGATTGTAGGGGGTGTAATCTTCCTAATTATCACAGTTGTTCAGTTTATGGTAATTACAAAAGGTGCTGAACGTATCGCCGAAGTATCTGCACGTTTTGCCTTAGATGCGATGCCTGGTAAACAAATGACCATTGATGCAGATTTTAACGCCGGATTAATATCTCCAGAAGAAGCTACAAAAAAGCGTGAAGATTTATCTAGAGAATCAAACTTGATGGGTTCAATGGATGGTGCAATGAAGTTCGTAAAAGGGGATACTATTGCAGGTATTATCATCGTTTTAATTAATATTATAGGTGGTTTATGTATTGGTTGTATGATGAACCAGATGCCTATAGCAGATGCTGTTGCTAAATATACAATTCTTACAATTGGTGATGGTTTGGCATCTCAAGTTCCATCGTTACTAATGTCAATTGCAGCTGGTATATTTATGACTCGTGCGTCGGCAGCTAGCCCTTCATTAGGTGCGGATGTTACATTCCAAATTACAAGTAAACCTCACGCATTATTCTATGCCGCAGCATTCTTACTTTTACTTGCAATAAGTGGTAAAACACCATTCTGGGATGGTACAGGTTTACCACCTTTACCATTTGTAATCTTCGCTATTGGATTATTTGTAGCAGGATTCCAAGTATTAATTAACGCAGATGTTCAATCACAATTAGGTCAATTAGAAAATGTACGCCAAAATATGCAAGACCTTGTTAACCCTAATAGAATGTATGAACGATTAGGGGTTGATATTTTAAGTTTGCAAGTAGGATCAAACTTGCTTGTAATTGCTGACCCAGATCAGGAAGGTCAATTATTGGCTAAAATTGCAGCTCTTCGTCAAAGAGTAACTGATGAACTCGGTTATATATTACCTAATATACGTATCATGGACTCTTCAGCTCTTGATGCAAATGAATATATGATTATGATACGTGGTAACACGGTTGCCACTGGGTATGTTTACCCTGGAAAATTCATGGTAATCGCAGACCAATGGGATTCTATGAAAAAAGAAGTGCCAGAAGATGCAATTATAGGAATTGACCCGACATATCAAACTCAAGCATATTGGATTAACCAAGATGACGCAAGATCTGCACGTCTAGTTACTGCAGTTGACGCTACTGATGTTATCGTTACACACTTACAAGAATGCGTACGAAAACACGTAGATGATGTAATGACAAAAACAGACGTACTTAAACTAATGGAACTTGTACGTTCTCAAGACCCAACTCTTGTAAACGACCTTGTTCCTACAATTATTTCTACTTCAGACTTACGTAAGATTTTTGTTAACTTAATTAGAGAAAAAGTTTCTATCAAAGATATTATTTTTGTATTTGAAAGACTGTGTGACTACGCAAGATTTTCAAAAGAACCTGACATATTGTCCGAACGATTAAGAGCAGCCTTAGGTCGTCAAATATGCTCATCAAATGTGCAAGACGATAGAGTTTTGTATGCATTAACACTTTCTCCTGAATGGGAAAAAATACTTGATGATTCTTGCCAAAGAACAGAGCTTGGTACTATGTTTTTACTTAATCCTGTTCAAGTTCAAGAACTTATTGAAACAACCGCAACAACTTTACTAAGAGCTCACCAAACTTGTGGTAGACAACCAGTAGTATTGTGCTCACCAAGAATCAGATTACCACTATATCAATTATTAGAACGTCATATCCCGACAGTTGTTGTAATTTCTTATTCTGAACTAATTACTGATATTAAAGTTGAAGCAATAGACACAATTGGTGATGCTTATATTACAGATTAGAGGTAAATATTTTTGAAACAAATATTGTTATTTTTAATAAAAATATATCAATGGTTTTCAAAATTTACGCCACCTGTGTGTAGATTCACGCCAACTTGCTCTGAATACACAAAACAAGCTATCCTAAAGTACGGAACATTAAAAGGCAGTTGGTTAGGAATAAAGCGAATTTGTCGTTGCCACCCTTTTAACCCTGGAGGTTATGATCCTGTACCATAAAATCTATCTAAAGAGTTTTTATATAATCAATAACTTCTTTCAATGAATATATGTTTTTTTGAACGAAGAAAATTTTGTTTGTTTGCTCTTTTACGTAAGATAAAGTTTTTCCATCTAAAAAATCCTCACTATAAGGTCTTAGCATAATCGATGGAATAATAACCTCATCGCAAACAACAT
>JAZLBN010000107.1:0-10340 GCA_045613725.1 Candidatus Gastranaerophilaceae bacterium | reverse complement strand
GGGGTTCCTGTTTTGTTTTGATTTGCAGCACGTTGATACACGCTTCCGCGTGGGATTGGTTGAATTTTCATATGTACTCCTTTTTGATTTAGTCCCTATTTTTTAGATTTATCAGCAAATTCACTATCTACTCTTAAAAATACTGGTTTAATGTTTTCTTTTTCGATTAATTTACCAACTTTTATATTATTGCAACCAACATTATCTAATTTAGTATTCAAATCGTAAGATAATTGTTCTGCCATAGACTTAGCAATATTTGGACAATATGGGTAAATCAAAGAAGCTACGACACACATAACTTCTAAAACTGTTGCAAGGACAACACCGCATTCATCCATTTTTTCTTCTTTTGCTAAAGTCCAAGGTGCGTTATCTGTTACATATTTATTTGTCAAATCAACAAGTTCCATAATCTTTTGAGCAGCTTCCTGGATTTCAAAATAATCAAAATGATGTTTAACTGCTTTCACAGTTTCCAAAGATTTTGCAAATAGTGGGGACTCTTTCTTGAATTCAGCTTTCACTTCACCGTCAAAATACTTAACCAACATTGAAAGAGTTCTGTTTAATAAGTTACCCATAGAATTTGCCAAATGAGCATTTACCTTTTCTTTAAAGTCTTGATCTGAGTAGTTTCCGTCACGACCACAAGGTGCTGATGTTGCCATATAATATCTAAATGCATCAGGATATTGTAATTCAAAATTTTCTAACACTGATGTTGGAGAAACAACATTACCTAATGATTTTGACATTTTTGTCTCATCAATTGTAATCCAACCATGAGCAAAAATATGTTTTGGCAATGGTAATTCTAATGCCATCAAAATAGCAATCCAATAAATACTATGGAATTTTAAAATATCTTTACCAATAACATGAACATCTACAGGCCATAAGTTTTTAAATTGTTCTGATGGGTTTTCAGTATCATAACCAATAGCTGTAATATAATTTGATAATGCATCAATCCATACATATATAGATTGTTCTGGGTCATCTAATACATCAATACCCCAACCTACATTAGCTTTATTACGTGACACAGAAATATCCTGAATATCTTCCAATTGATTAAGAACTTCATTTGCTCTAAAACTTGGAACAATAAATTCTGGGTTTTCTTTTATGTGTTTAATAATTGCATCTTTATAAGATGATAATTTAAAGAAGTAATTTTCTTCTTTAACTACTTCTGGTTTTTTCAAGTGATCAGGACATAATCCATCTTCTGTTAAATCTTTAGGATTCAAGAAGCATTCACAACCTTGACAATACCAACCTTCATATTCGTGCTTATAAATATCACCTTTATCAACAAGTTTTTTGAAGATTTTTTGAACAATTTTCTCATGATCTTCGTCTGTTGTTCTGATAAACCTATTATAATCAACGCCCAAAACTTTCCAAGCATCTTTGAATTTTTGAGCATTTTCATCACACAATTCTTTAGGAGTTTTACCTTGAGCAGCAGCAGTTTTTTGAATTTTAATACCGTGTTCATCAGTACCAGTCAAAAAGAACATATTATCAGTTCTTTGAGAATAATGTCTTGCTATAATATCAGTAAGAATTTTCTCATATGCGTGCCCAATATGAGGAGCTCCGTTTACATAATCAATCGCCGTTGTTAAATAGTATTTATCCATAATTTATACCTCTTCAAAGTCTTATTTTATACAAAAATACTACCATAAAAACATGATATTTACCGTTTTGAATTTACAAAGATTATGAAAAATGTTATACTAACATATTATAGGAGCAAATTTATGAAAAAATTTATATTAACAATTCCAGCATTACTATTAACATCAACATTGACTTTTGCGGCAGCTAAACACTTTGAAACTTTCGCATATGGAAAATATGAATGTCCTGAACAAAAAGAAATTTGCACTATTCATAAACTTAAAAATGGCGAAATAATATTTTCAAAAGAATGTATGGAAGATATTGATTCTACAATGTCAAAATATGCACCAATGATAAAAAGAGAACAATGTAAATTCACTCCTGACAATGGGACATATGTCTCTTGCATATATGCAGATGCCGAATGTGTAGTTACGAAAACAGAAATAAAAACTAGCGTAAAATGCAACAATAACAAAAACTTTGAAATTTCTGACAGCGACAGAAATAGAATAAACTACAGAGTTTTGAATGATGCAGCAGAGGGAAAATGTAAACCTCTATACGATGATAAAAAATAAACTTTCAATAATTGTAACATATTGCAATTTTATCAGAATAAAAAGCAATTATAACTAATAAAAATACTTTATATAAATGTAGGTTAATATAAAGGAATATTTTTATGAGCGCAGATTGGGTTTACGCATTAGATATGTGTGCAGCAAATGGTATCATAGATTATGATGCAGCATCAGATATTCTTGGAGAAACACCAAGGTATGTTGGTCATCCTGATATAAATACAGTTCCAACAATTCATTCAGCATTACTTCCTAGTGGCACGAAATTACCAGATATGCCAAAATCTGATGAATTTGTAAACCCGAAAAAAAATGACAGTCTTGTAGAAAATCCTTCTTGGAAAAAATGGCTATTCGGAATCGGTACAGCCGTTACAATTGGTGGACTAATTGTAGGTTCACTAATCAAAAAAGGTAAAATTAAAATTCCACAAAATATAAAAAATTTAGGACAAAACATTTGGAATGGATTTAAAAAACCATTTGTTTGGATTGCTTCAAAATTCAAAAAAGCACCAACACCTCCAACCCCATAAATTATCAAGTTAACTTATAGACTTATAACATTAAAAAAGATATAATTTTTTTAATGACTATTTTAGAAGTTAAAAATTTAAATCTTGGATTCCAGTTTGAAGAAAACTTCAAACAGGCTTTATATGATGTTTCCTTCTCGATAGAAAAGGGCAAAATGCTATCTATTGTAGGGGAATCAGGTTGTGGAAAAACAATGAGCGCAATGAGTATTTTAAACCTCATCCCAAAAACTGCTCGGATTACATCTGGAGAAATTCTTTTTAATAATGAAAACATATTAAATAAATCACAAAAAGAAATCCAACAAATCAGGGGATCTAAAATTGCGCTAATACCACAAGATCCAATGACATCACTAAACCCACTTTATACAGTGGGAGATCAGCTATTAGAAATATTGAAGTATCACCAAAATCTTCAAGGAGAAGAAGCTTTAAAAAAAGCTATTGAAGCTTTTGATGCAGTTCAAATTCCTAACGCCAAATCTCGTTTAAAAAATTATCCACACGAATTTTCAGGTGGCATGAAGCAACGTGCAATAATTGCAATGGCTCTTGCGTGTAATGCAGAATTATTAATTGCAGATGAACCAACAACAGCACTTGATGTAACAATACAAGCCCAAATAATGAAACTTCTAAACGAAATTAAAACAAATAACGGAACATCAATATTACTTATTACGCATGATTTGGCACTAGTTAGTGAAAATACAGACGATATCGCAGTTATGTATGCAGGAAGAATCGTTGAAAAAGCTCCAAGTAACGAATTTTTCTCAAACCCTAATCATCCATATTCAAAAGCTTTACTTAAATCATTACCATCAAATCGAGGAGAAAAATTAGAAACAATTCAAGGACAGCCTCCAACACTTTCTCAAAAAATTGACGGATGTAAATTCAATCCGCGTTGTCAAAATTGCATGAATATTTGCACTAAAGAAGTTCCTGAATTAATAAATATTACAGAAAACCATAGCAGTGCATGTTTTAAAAATCTTGCTATTTAATACAACGATTTAATTGCTAGCAAAATTAAAATCAAACCACCTGTAATTTCTAAATATTTTGATGGAATATTTTTAAATAGCTTCCCACCCCAGAAACCAATCAATGACATTAAAAATGATGCTAATCCTATAACAATCCCTGATAATAATAAAGACGTTGAGGTTAACCTAATAGAGGCACCTGAAACTAAAGCATCAATACTCGTTGCAACACCTAAAACTAACAAACATTTTATATCAATACATTGGATTTCTTCTTTCTTTGTCTGAAAAGATTCGATAATAAACTTCAAACCTAGAATTAAGAATATTGCAAAGACTATCCATTTGGTAATTGAAACAAGCAAACTATACAAATAATCTGTTCCAACATATCCTATAATTGGCATTGAGCCCTGAAAAAAGCCCATAATTAAAGCCAAAATAATTGAAATTTTCCATCTTTGAGTGTTAAAAACCAAACCTTGTGAAAAAGATACAACAAGACAATCAATACCTAATGCTATTGCAAGTAATATTATATCAATTAAACTCAACTTCTACCTCAAACAATCTTTCCCAAGGGAATATATAATTAACATCAACCTCTGTTCTTAAAACTGTTCCAACTATTTTTTCAAACTCACACATGCCAGTAGTCAACTTTTCAACATTTGGCTCAGATAAAATCTGACGAACATTCGCCTGATATGCCCAATCATCTAAAAATCTTGTAACTTGTAATCTCTTAAAAGCATCTATATTATATTTTTTTGCAAAAAACTTAAACTTTGCAGCACAAATCAAACTTCCAAGCGTATTTGCTGACGTATTCCAAGCTGAATATCCATAAAAGTTTTCATCTATATTATTTTTTAAAAACGTATCAACAAATTTATTATCTCCACCATTTGCAAAACGCACATCTGCAATCATATAAGGTCTATCTGGCGTAACAAACTCCCCTATATAGCTCTGAGTATTTACCCCCATAACAATTTCACCTTGGTGGTCAAGAAAATTGTTCACATATAATACAATATCGGCTTCTGATTCTGAAAC
Organism: Candidatus Gastranaerophilaceae bacterium; assembly: GCA_045613725.1. Lineage (GTDB taxonomy): Bacteria > Cyanobacteriota > Vampirovibrionia > Gastranaerophilales > Gastranaerophilaceae > Zag111. The sequence goes on along the minus strand of JAZLBN010000107.1, from coordinate 5,528 downwards.
CACTTTACATCCAGCCAACTCTATCTGTCCAAAAACAGATTTTTCAATTGATACATCTTCATAATTAGAAATTAAATCTTTTGAATTTGGCTCTAAAAATATCGGACAAATTTTCAGCTCACCTGAAATTACTCTTGATAACAAACTCAAAGGAATTTCATCAGCTCCCGTCTTAGTATATCCACCTAAATTTTCCAAAAATTGTGCTTCTTGAACATTAAAACCATACTCAGCGCAATCATCTTTTGAGAATATTAACGTATCGAACAAACCCTCTTTTTGCCATTCTAAATATATTTTATTTATTTCAAAATTTCTTTTTCGTGTAGAAATATAATCATCCAAAATTTCAGAAGGAATTACGTTAGATATACAGCTTTCACAACCTAATTTGTGTGTTTGATATGAATAATCAAATATTTTTTTACCCCATTTGGACCAATATTCTTTTTCTTCTTGATTAAAATTATTATTTGAAATTCTCATAATACTTGAAAATGCATAAACTCTACATTCTTTTTCAATCAAAATTTCTTTTAATTTTTCAATCCTAGCTTTAATTTCATTAAAAGTTTCAGAACATCTGCGAGAAGGAATTAACCCGCCATATGCAATGGTATCTAATGACAACACTAAAGCATCCAATTTTGGTAAATTTTCCAACCAATTAAATAAACCACCTATATCGGCAATCTTATTTAATCCTCCCAAAAACTTACGTTCAGGAATATAGAACTCAATCGACTCATCCATTTGAGAAATCAACTCAGGAAGAGTATAACAAACTGGTCTATTATCTATTGGTAAAAATGCAATCTTCATAATATTATCATTGTATGCTAAAATAGAATTTAGGCAATGGAGTTTACATTATGGCATGTGATAAAAATCCAGAAAAAATACAAAAGATGTTCGATGAAATTTCACGACATTATGACTTAGGAAACAACATAATTTCCTTTGGAACACATTACATTATAAAATATTTAGCGATAAAAGAATTAGATATTCAACCACGATCAATGGTTCTTGACTTATGCTGTGGAACAGGTGATTTTACCAAAGCAATCAACAAAATTTATCCACGAGCAAAAGTTATAGGTTTAGACTTTTCAAAAGAAATGATAAACCTTGCAAAAGTAAAAAATCCTAAAGGTGCTTTTATCCAAGCTGATTGTACAAATCTCCCATTTGGCAATAAAGATTTTCAATATATTACAATGGGATTTGGACTAAGAAATATTGAAAATAGAGCAAAAACACTTTCTGAAATCTCACGAGTGTTAAATTCTGGAGGAAAATATTTGCATCTTGATTTTGGGAATCACAATAAATTAAGCTTCATTTTTAATTTCTTTGTTCAAATTTTATCTAAAATTTTCGGAAAGAATACTCAACATTATCAATATTTATTAGATTCGAAGAACGAATTCCCAGAACCGAATGAACTAATAAAAGAATTTGAACACTATGGATTTAAATTAGTAAAAAGATGTGACTATTTATTCGGAACAATTTCAGCACAAATTATGGAAAAAATAGACTAAATTACACGATATTGATGTCCACCCTTTAAACAATCCGTAATTCCTTCAAAAGTTACTTCTAAGATATACCAGATAGCTTCTTTTGTATCATATGCAATATGAGGGGTCAAAATTACATTTGATAATTTTGATAATTCTTTTATTACGCCAGAAGTTTCATAACAATAGAGAGAAGATGATTCTTTATCGTCTTTTCTCGGATGAATAACATCTTTACATGCAACAACATCTAACGCAATTCCATTAAACTTACCCGCTTTCGCATACTCTAATAAAACTTCATTATCAATAACCTCACCACGAGACACATTTATCAAATATGAATTATCTTTCATCATTTCAAGTTGAGATTTTGAAAACATGTGATAATTATCTTTCGTATAAGGTAAATGCAATGAAACAATATCCGATTTTTGTAACAGTTCATCTATTTCGACATATTTAACATTATACATTGAAATTAATTCCTTCTTTTGAATTGGATCACACGCATATATTTTCATCCCAAAAGCACTGGCATACCTACAGACGGCTGATCCTATGGCTCCTGTACCCACAACACCTAAAATCAATTTATTCAAATCTCGACCACATAAAGTTTCAAATCTATGAGAATCCCTTTCTTCAGATAATAAAAGCGTTGGGTAAAGTTTTCGAACTAACATTAACATCAAAGCCATAGTAAACTGAGCAACCGATGTATGACCATAAGACTCAACATTAACGAGCGCAATATTTTTTTCTGCACAACAACCCAAATCAATATGATCATGTCCTGTAGAACGAGTAGATATTATACGTAAATTTTTAAACTTAGAAATTACTTCTTCAGAAACATTAGAATTTATAAAAACACTAATTATCATTGCCTCATCTAAATCATCTTGAGACAAATTCTCTATAGTTGTACTATTTAAACTTTCTTTAAAGAATTTTATATCAAAATTACTCAATTTATGATTATCAAAAAATTCTTGTTCAGACTCTCTAAAATCAAAAAATAAAAGCTTACAGGCCATAACTTTCTCCTTTTGTTAAATTCTTCTCCTAAAAGACAAAAAATACCATTACCCAAAAAGTCCATATGTTTAAGATTGAAATTGACACATACGGGTAATGATAAAATTTTTAAAAAATTTTATCTTGATAATATAGAAAGGAGTCATTTTAAAATGAAACATAATCTAATAGTCCGAGAACCTGAACTATATTTTGATAGTATTCACCAAGAGCTTGATAATTTTTTAAGAGATACATTCTTAGCAACATCTTTTGCCCATCCACTAAATACAATAAAAAACACAATCCTGCGCCCTGCAATTGAAGTTGTACAGAATCAAGAAAATTATAAAGTTAAGGTCCAACTTCCCGGAATTAAAAAAGATAATATCGAAGTAGAACTAGATAATGATTTTATGACAATTTGCGCCCAATCCCACGAAGAAAAAGAAGAAGAGACCCAAAAAGAAAATAATAAACGCTACCACACATCAGAATTCCGATATGGTAAATACCAAAGAACAATTTCATTCGATCAACCAATTAAAAGTGATGACGCAAAGGCAGAATACAAAGATGGAATTCTTACAATAATAGTTCCAAAACAAAACATCGAAACAAAACAACCTAAAAAATTAACTATAGAAGAAAAAATATAGATTTATATTTCAATATCCGAAATTCCCCCAGTGATTTTGGGGCATGCAAAACAAGCGGATGAAATATAGACGGCTGAGAATCGCCCAGCATGACCCGATTCAACTCGCACATAAGAGTATCAGCCGATAACAAAAAAGGGATGGTTTTATAGTTTTTAAAACCGTCCCTTTCTCAAATTAAAAATATTTTACAAATCTTAATACCTACAAAAATCGGAGAAAAGCATGTCTTATCATGGGTTTTGGCAACTTAAAACACTCAAAACCATGTCATAGCATGGTTTTAGCGAATCCAAACCTCTAAAACCTCGAAATATAGACTATTACAGGGATACGTTACAAAACTTCATAACAACATGTTCTGACCTTGAAAAAAAAAACTTATTTTCTATAATAAAAATATGAAGTCGGGAATCGTTGATATAGACGACTTTAGGGGAGATTAATCGATATATATCTTAGATATCGATTGGATAGTAAAAAAATAAGTGGAGATTTATACATTGTTTAGAAGTAGGGATATGGGAAGAGCAGTTGCTGTAAGAAGATGGACTACAACTGCATTAGAGTGTTATAAGAGAGGTTGTAACTGCGAAGGTTGTTTTTATAGAGATTTCTTCAGCGGTTCATCACAAAAATGTCAAATGAAAGCATCAGTATTAGAATTAGTTAGAGTTATTGGAACTCCTGATGTTGAACTACCACAATTTTTAGCAGACGAATAATTAAATTTACTCTTTAAAAATTATTCAAAATGTGTTATACTAACAAAGCGATAGTATAGAAAATTGGAGGTACACATGCACATACACGTAAACGGAAGAAACATTGAAATTACAGATGCAATCAAAGCATACGTAAAAGAAAAAATCGGTAAAGTTGCAACTCACTATGATCAAATCCAAGGTATTGATGTAGTGTTATCTGTAATTAAAAACCCAGCTGCAGAAGGCAAACACATTGCAGAAGTTATATGCAAAACTAACGCTGGCGTAATTCGTTGCGAAGAAGCTGCAGAATCTATGTATGCAAGCATTGATTTGTTAGCAGATAAACTATCTAGACAAATTACAAAAATGAAAGATAAAAATATCGCTTCAGACAAAGCTTCTATCCGCACAGGAATCGTTGAAGAAGTTGTAGAAGAAGAAGTTGAAGACGTAAAAGCTATTGAAGAATAGTAAACACTTATATTAAATCGATATTTAAACCGCTGTAGGATACTACAGCGGTTATTTTTTTAATCAATAAACTAAATAAAATTATTTAGAAGTGGTTAACACATATTTAGCCGCATTCGACCCTGGCTCAACTGTAGCATCATGGAATATAATTGGAAATACATCAGTCATATCACTTGCATTATTTTTAACATAACAACTTTCAACTGTTGGATTTGCAGAAGTATAACCCTCGCTACATTGAACTTCTTTATTTGGTAATGTTACACCATTTACATCAATAAATCCACGACAATAAAAGTGTGGATCTGAAGCATAGATATTTCTACCTACACTTAAAGTACAATTTTGAGGCGAATCGCTAAATGCAACAATGGAACCATCAGCCAATGAATAAGCATGCCAATTATTATAATCTCCAATACCTCCAGCACCGAGAGAAAGAACACGCTCAAGTTTATATGGTGTAGCAGAAGCTCCAGTTGAGGAATTAGACTGTCTTGTAATATCTTTTACTCTACCTCTATATGTTTGACCTGTTAATGTACCATTCAAAATAGCACACATTGTCATATTACTTTCCGGATGATCACTTGCACAAGAACCTGAAGTTGCTTCAGCAGCCGTTATCCCTGCAAAATCATAATCGTATTGAGCTTGTGCCATCAAACCTGCTTGGTTTAATGTTGAAATTGCTTTTTTAAAACCAGATCTGTACTTTGCACCATTTGTATTTGCAATCAAGTTTGGTATCGTCATTGCTGCAACTACACCAATAATACCTAAAGTAATCAATACCTCTGCCAATGTAAATGCAGGTACTTTAGAATTTGTTTTCATATTTTCTCTCCTATTTTTATAAATTTTATTTTACACAATTAGTATACTTTATGCTTACCATTTTTACAACATTAAAAATTCACCAAATAATTAAAGCTAATAAAAAATAAAAACTTATTACAATTAAAAAACGGCCCCTTTTTAGGAACCGTTTTTCTTATTATAATAAACAACCATTAGCTAATTAAAAAGTAGTTGCAGGCTTTTTCTGAGGATTTGCCCCAGGAATTGATTGCCAATTAGCAGCCATAATTTTCTTGAATGATTTCAAAGCTGTATCTTCTAATTCACCCAATTCTTCT
>JAZLBN010000106.1:0-2778 GCA_045613725.1 Candidatus Gastranaerophilaceae bacterium | reverse complement strand
TAATATTTCTCTAGTCCGTTTATTTTTAATAATCATCTATTCCCCCTTTGTTGTCAGCATCAATAACCCATTAGTGCCGATGCAAGTATAATTTGATTTGAAATACTTCTCCGCACCTTTAGCCAATTCTTCAGGAAATTCTCTAGCAATATCTTCTTTGCTTCTAATCCAACCAAGCAGCCTTGATACTTCAACGTTCATAGCTTTTGTAAATTCCTTATTGAATCGCATGTGCATGTTGTTATTTTTATAGACTTTATAGTCCATAAATAGCTTGCCGTCTTTACCCATTATTTCTGTCTTTTCTCCAAAGTTATTAGGATAAATAAGCTCCTCAGCTTCAAAGCCTAAGTTTTTTGCAACCACGCATATATCTTCAAGCGTAGTATTTCTGCGACAATACCAGTCTCGTTCAAACCTACCACTATAACTTACCCTAAACGGACTACTTGCGATTATTCTATAATCAAGGCAATAATTTGTTTTACCTTCGCAACTCCAGCGCCAACCGTCTTTTTCAAATAATTTAGTATTTGATTTATAAGGCTTCACGTTCTCAACATCTGATAGCTTTTTGTATAAATCTATTAATTGAGAATCATAAAATTTGTTAGCGTTTTTTATTACCCATAGAATCAATACATAAATGTTTTCTAACGTAAAATCAACACAATAGAGCTGGTCAAAATCTTGTTTTATTCGTTCTCTAGAGCCTGTAGTTAATCTTTCAGTTATTTCCTCAAACTCGTTCCAAACCATATCCCAATAAAGAACTTTTAATCCTTGCATTTTCTGAATTAAAGCTTCTTTGACATTCTTTACTGAAATATTAAATGTTTCTAAAATATCTTCATCAAGCTGCATTATTGCATTGAGATTCTTTATCAGCGTTTCATAATCTTGGTTATATAACTTAACAAGAATTGAAGCTTTGCTTTCATCTGCTGCCACAAGGGCATCTTTAACACGTTGCTTGTGGTCTTTTTCTCTTTCTATTGACCTTGAAGTATCCGTTTCAAATCTTTCTTTTCTCATTTCTTCATCGGATTTATTTAATCCAAAAGTTTTATTGAAGAACACGTTAAAACTATCCATATCAAAATCTTCTTGACTTCTGTAACTATTTTGATATTTTTCTTTATAAAATCTTACAACATCAACTTTTGCCCTTGCTGCACGTTCTGCATCGTAAAAATCAAACTCCCCAAGATTATAATATTTTGTGTGGTATGCTTCTAACATACTCTTAATTTCTGCATCGTCTTTCCAGCGCTGCGGAATAACTAAAAACGCTTGCTTATAGTTACCTTCAGAAATAATCTTTTTAACCCACTCTTTGAACTCTGAATAAGGTGGATTACAGAAAATTGTTTCAACCTTTTTGTCAATTAGAGTACTAGCCATAAAATCTGTACCAAGACAAATTGCATCATCGTCTAATTTTTCTAAAAGAATCTTACTTTTTTCCATAACATAATATTGGCTTATTCGACCGCCCATAAATTTCTTAAATTTACAAGTTCCGCAACCGATATCCAAAACGGTGTCATTGTCTATATAACCTCTAATTACAGATAACATAGCATCTGTCGTCGGATAAAATTCAAAATCCTGATTGTTTTCCTTTAATTCTTCTATAAGTGCATTTATTGACATTTCTTAATCCTCATAACAACTATCACAAATTATTTGATAGATACTAAATAACTCAACTCTATAATCATTTAATAAGCTTTTAATATTGCCATTTTGTTTATTAATATTGTTCTGTTCAGCAAGCAACAAATTTAATAAAATTTCCATTTGCTTTTTTGTTAATTTTTCCATATTTTTATTCCCTTCTTTATTCCAATTCCATTGTCCAAGTGTTATTTTCTCTTGTGAAATAATAAATTTGCTTGAAAAATTCGACTTGAAGGTAATTGAAAGAACTGTTTAAAACTATTACATCTTCTTCTTTTGCGTTTACATAACCGAATACATTTAATAATTGTGTTGCTAATTTATCCATTGCGTTTTTCCTTTCTTATGTCTGTAACCCTTGCTATGACTTCATATTAGCGTGCAATGTTTATTCTTCAAGTCCTTCAAAAACAAAAAAAGAGGATGACTTAAAGCCATCCTCATGTCCGTTTAAAAAGAAGAGAGAGCATAATTTATAAAAATCCCCTTACCTACAGTGGCGGTCGGTCCTGTAGGATTTTTGAGAGAAAAGAAGTGTGAGACAGTAAAATTTTATTGACCACCGTAATACATGAAGGGGATTACCAATCACTTAAACCATGTGCGCCAAGAGAATCTAAATCATCATAAGTATTTGTTTTATTTAATTTTTTCTTTAATTCAACATTCTCAGCTTTGAGTCTTTTATTTATATTAATAAGTTTTTCTATGGCCTTAAATAAAGCATCGTTTTCCTCTTTACATTTATTTAGGTCTTTCCACCATTTGCACTCGCAACCTTCAGTAATTATGTTTTGATTGCTATTGTCATGTGAATTAAAATTCATTTTTATTTCATTCATTTCAGCCCCCTAAAACCCTCTAAAATACACTAGCGCAAGGGCATTTTTAAAGATTCCCATTTCCTGATTATCTTTATCAAGGAATCTGTAACCCTTACGCAAAAACTTAATTTCAACTTTTGAGTTGTATAGTATGTATTTATGCCAATAGGCTGTTTCTGTTCTAACAGGAATCAGCATTGCAATATTTATTCCACGCTCTTTATTCTCGTTATAAGCTTTTTCAACCCATTTACAACAATCATTATAAGGC
>JAZLBN010000105.1:0-21779 GCA_045613725.1 Candidatus Gastranaerophilaceae bacterium | reverse complement strand
TGCTAGAAATGCTAACAAAGTTAGAAAAGAACCTTTAAGAGTAATCTTGAATGGTTTAGGTAAAGATGCTGCCTATATCATTGCTAGAATTAATGGTTTTACAGCTGTTGAAACAGATTATGATTTCAAAACTGGCGAATTGAAAATTGTTAAAGAAACTCCATTCTCAGATGGTGAAAGAGCAAAAGTTCGTTGCTATGGTGCAGATGATGTTTCTGAAGGTGTTGCAATCATGATTAAAGAAGGTGTTGACGTTTCTATTACAGGTAACTCAACTAACCCAACTCGTTTCCAACACCCAGTTGCTGGTACTTACAAAAAATGGTGCTATGAAAATGATAGAAAATACTTCTCAGTAGCATCAGGTGGTGGTACTGGTAGAACTCTTCACCCAGATAACGTAGCTGCTGGTCCAGCTTCTTATGGTATGACAGATACTATGGGTAGAATGCACGGTGATGCTCAATTCGCAGGTTCATCTTCAGTTCCTGCTCACGTTGAAATGATGGGCGTTATCGGTATGGGTAACAACCCAATGGTAGGTGCGACTGTAGCATGTGCTGTTGCTGTTTCTCAAGCTATGGCTAAGTAGTAAATCTACAAAATAATTATAAAATCCGATGTTAACATTCATGTTGATGTCGGATTTTTTATTATGTAATTGTATAAAAGATAGCAATTGTAAATATTAAGTTTAAATATTCTACAAACTGTTTATATTGAGTATATATTTTATATCTAATATTTATCCCTATTTAAGAAATGTTAACAACATTTAATCAAAAAGGCAATTTTTTCATGAATTAAACCTTTATATATATGTAAGGGGAATGCAAAGCATTTCAAAGATAAAGAAAATGGGAAAATTAATTGCTATTCGTATGAATAGATGTTATATGTGATAAGGATATAAGCAAAAAAGTTTTTTATACTCTCTCTCTTAATATCCTCGTGTTTATTTAATGTTGCCATAACTTGGCAACTTTTTTTTTGTTGTAAAATGTTGTTATGGCTAATTTATTTGATTTTGATAAAGCTTATGGTGTTGTAGTTGGTACAGATGAGGCAGGTAGAGGGCCCGCTGCAGGTGGAGTTTTTGCTGCGGCTGTTTATTTCCCTGAGGTTACAGAGGGTATGATGTTTGATTTGGCACGATTAAATGATTCTAAAAAACTTTCTGAAGTTGCTAGAGAGAAGCTCTATAATGTAATTGTTGATAATTCTATAAATGCTATAGTTTGTGTCGAAGTTGACGAGATTGAGCGTATAAATATTTTAAATTCATCATTGAAAGCAATGAAATTATCGTGTGAGCATGTTATAAAACAAGCCGTATTGCAAGATTTTATAACTTTGGTTGATGGAAATAAAATAATTAAGGATTATGTTTATCCGCAAAAGTTTATTGTAAAAGGCGATGGGCAATCAGCTTCTATTGCTGCGGCGAGTATTTTGGCAAAAGTTACTCGTGATAGATATATGAAAAGTCTAGCAGAAGAATTCCCTCAATATGGTTGGGAACGAAATGCAGGATATTTAACGGCTGAGCATCTAAATGCTATTGATGAATATGGGCTTTGTAAATATCATAGACCATCTTTTTTACGTAAACATTTTGAAAAGCAGAAACAATTGAGTTTATTTTAATTATTCATAAATGAATTTGCCAATTTTGACTTTTTTCACATATACTGTTTCACAAGACCCATTGCCTCGATCTCCCCAATCGCTATCAGTTCTAGACATACTTGTTCTGTAGTTTTGAATATATCCACTTTTAGATGTGAATTGCATGTCTATAAGCTCACCTTCGATTTCAATTTTATCCCAGTTTCTAATTTTTAGAAGAGCGGCCATGACGTTTCTATTGGCTGGCACAATATGGGAGTGTGAGAAATGGGAATCTACGTAATCTCTACTAACAGGCGCCTTTTTTTTGAATTCAGTCCAGAGAATTCTTGAGCCATATATCTCATTTTTTTGACTGTAACTTTTGAAATATTTGTTATAGAAATTTTTATCGCCGAGTTTCCCCCATGCTGCACCTAGGTCGTATAGTGCTGCGCTATCGAAAAATCCATTTGTAAATACAAAATCGTTATTATATGCGACAACAAGACCAGATAATTTGTAGCTTGCCATAGGGATTATTGTGATTTTATTTTTGTTTATCATAGAAGAAAAAACAAAAGATTTCTTTTGAGATTCTTCTGGGGTGTAATTTATTTGAATCGGGTCAATATCTGTTGAAATTGGTCGTGGATCTACTTTTGTGGGTATTGCTATTCCAAATTTGATCCAATATCCTAGCCATCCTCTAAATAAAAATATTAGTACAATCATAACTAAGATACCATTTTTTAAAATGGTTTCTTCGTGTTCAAGTACGTCATGATGTAATTTTGCTTCTATTTGTGCTGTGGTTTTTTCATCAAAATATTCACTCATTTTACTATTATACAACTTTTTTTTAGGTTTGTTATAGTTTTGAAATTTAATTTATTGTAAATAATTGTTAAATTTTTTAGTATTTTATTTAAGTTTTTAAAAATTATTCCGATAACTAATTTGTAAGTGATTCTAACGGAGTAATAATAATGATAAATAAAAAATTAACACCAACAACTAATAGATGTTCAAGTGTTGAATTAATATTAAGAGGAGCGAAGAAGCGTCGTGTATTAGCTTACGCAAATGCTAATGAGATTAATTCTGACGCTGGAATCAAGGCTAACCTATCCGCAGTTAAGTAACATTAAAATAAATATATTAGAGAGAATAATTACCGGTCTATATCCTCAGCCGGTATTTTTATTTTTTATATATCAATGCTATCTAATATAAATTTCCCTATTTTTCCTTCTCTAAAGTCTCTTAATATATAGACCGCAGTTCGCTCTCTGTCTGTAGAACCTCCAGTTTGAAGCCAATTTCTTTCTATTGAAATGTTATCAAGTGTTAGTTCTTTGTCTTCTGGTAATTTGTAATATTCTCTAAAAATTTTTGCTTTTTTATCGTCAAGCATGTTCAATAACTCTTGAGCAACCATTTCATTTGAGTATGCATTTTCTGATATTGAATTAACAAAAGCTAATTTTTTTGCTTTATCTTGGTCATCTTGTTTCATTGGGATAATCCCAGGGGTATCTAGAAGTTCAAGTTGAGGGTTTATTCTAACCCATTGTTGTTGTCTTGTAACTCCGGCTTTGGCGCCAATCTTTGTTTTCGATGAACGAGTTAATTTGTTTATAATGCTGGATTTCCCGACGTTTGGCATACCAACGACCATGACTCTTGCGGGTCTTCTAAGTAAACCTTTAGCCATGATTGCTTGTATTCTTGGTTCTGACAGTTCAACAGCTTTGTTAACTATTTGTTTTAAATCTTTTGAATTTTTAGCATCTGTAGGAATTACAGGACATTGAGTCTGTTTTTCAATTAAAGTAATAAATTCTTTTAATTCGTTTTTGTGTGTCAAATCAGCTTTATTTAGCAATATTAAACGAGGCTTTTGACCTAAAAGCCTCGTTATATCTTCATAACAACTTGAAAGCGGTAATCTCGCGTCAAGAACTTCAATTACGGCATCCACTAAAGAAAGTTGTTCTTTCAACTTTTTTTCAGCTTTGGCTATATGTCCTGGATACCAGTGAATGTGAAGCTTATCTTTTTTCAATTTTTTCCTTAATACGAGTTGCTTTACCTGAGCGTTCTCTCAAGTAGTATAATTTAGCACGTTTAACGTCACCACGTCTGATAACATTGATTTTATCAATACGTGGTGAGTTGATTAAGAACACACGTTCTACACCAACACCTTGGAATACTTTTCTTACTGTAATAGTTTTGTTTAAACCAGAACCGTGCATTTTGATAATTGTACCTTCAAATGCTTGGATTCTTTCTTTGTTACCTTCAACGATTTTAACAAAAACTCTTACTGTATCACCAGCGTTAAGCTCAGGTAATTCTTTACCTAAGTATGCTTTTTCTAATTCATCAATGATTGGGTTATTCATTTTTGCTTTCCTTTATATTTCTAATCTATTACTTATACTGTGTAATTCCTTTATCGACGTTTTATTACTTTTCCACACAAAGTACGTCGACGCACGTTCGTATTCTAAATCGTATTATAAATATGTTTTAATTGCAAGTAGGCTGCATTCTATGTTACTAATTATTACAGAATCAACATTTCGGGGTATGAATTTTATACAAAATATGAAAATTTTACATGCTTGTTAAGAAGGATTGCCTTTTAGTATGATTGTTATTTGCAAAAATTAGTTAATAATGTATAATAAGATTGTATCTACAGGGAGATGTAATGTTTAGAAGATTGGCGAAACAACTAAAAAACGATAGGGTGGAAAACTCCTCTTTTCCTATGTCTTCACCTATGGAATCATTAAAAGAACAAACAAAAAATAATTTTTTGAGAAGTTTATCTAAGCATGCTCTGAATTTATATGAACGCAAAACTGATATCAATAATTTTACCCGTTTAGCGTTGTCTAATCCTGAAAATACTTCACACAATCAAATTGTAAGTGAGCTTTTTGGACAAGATGGTGTTATTGATCCGTTTGAAGATGATGTATTATTTTCATTATCTGACAATGAAAGATTATTAAAAGATTTGGGTTTTAAAGAATAATATTTTTTTATTTTATCCCTTCTTTTTTATACTGTTACATATTGAAAGTTTTTATATTTAGTGTATAATTTTGGTATAAGAAGAGATAGGAGTAAAAAATGTTCGAACGTTTTACAGAAAAGGCAATTAAAGTTATAATGCTTGCCCAAGAAGAAGCTCGAAGATTAGGTCATAATTTTGTTGGAACTGAACAAGTTTTGCTTGGCTTAATTGGAGAAGGAACAGGTGTTGCTGCGAAAACTCTGAAGTCTATGGGTGTGAATCTTAAAGATGCCAGAACTGAAGTCGAAAAAATTATCGGAAGAGGTTCTGGATTTGTTGCGGTAGAGATTCCGTTTACACCTAGAGCTAAAAGGGTTCTTGAGTTATCTTGGGATGAAGCAAGGCAGTTAGGTCATAATTATATTGGAACTGAGCACTTATTACTTGGTTTAATAAGAGAAGGTGAAGGTGTTGCCGCTAGAGTTTTAGAAAACTTAGGTGTTGATTCTAATAAAGTTAGAAGTAATGTTGTTAAGATGTTAGGTGAATCAAAACCTTCAGCTACAGCTGGTTCATCAAGTTCATCTTCATCAAGTTCAAGTTCATCTTCATCTGGTGGGAAAACTAAAACTCCAAGTTTAGATGAGTTCGGTAGAGATTTGACACTTGCAGCTCAAGAGCTTCGTCTTGATCCTGTTGTTGGTAGAGAAAAAGAAATTGAACGTGTTATTCAAATTCTTGCAAGACGTACTAAAAACAACCCTGTTTTACTTGGTGAGCCAGGTGTTGGTAAAACTGCTGTTGCAGAAGGTCTTGCAATTAGAATTGTAAATGCAGAAGTTCCAGATATTTTAGATGGCAAAAAAGTTATTCAATTAGATATGGGGCTTTTGGTTGCTGGTACAAAATATCGTGGTGAATTTGAAGAACGCTTAAAGAAAATTATGGATGAAATTCGTCAGTCTGGAAATGTAATTCTAGTAATTGATGAAATGCATACGCTAATTGGTGCAGGTGCTGCTGAAGGTGCAATCGATGCAGCTAATATTTTAAAACCTGCATTATCTCGTGGTGAGATTCAAGTTATCGGTGCTACAACTTCTGATGAGTACAGAAAATATATTGAAAAAGATTCAGCTCTTGAAAGACGTTTCCAACCTGTTCAAATTGATGAACCTTCAATTGATGAATCTATTGAAATTATTAAAGGTTTAAAACCTAAGTATGAAGAACACCACAAGTTAATTATTTCTGATGAGGCTATTGTTTCATCTGTTAAATTATCAAGTAAATATGTTAATGATAGATTTTTACCAGATAAGGCTATCGATGTTCTTGATGAAGCTAGTTCAAAAGTTAGGTTAAAGGCTTCTAATCTTTGTCCTGAAGCAAAAGAATTGGAAAAACAATTGAAAGCTTTAATTAAAGAGAAAGAAGAAGCTATTCGTAACCAAGAGTTTGAAGAAGCTTCTCAATTGAGAGATGATGAAGCTGATTTAAGAGACAAAATTAGAGAAGTTACTAATAAGTGGCGTGAAGAACATGAAGTTAATAAAGCTACAGTTACAGCAGAACATGTTGCTGAAGTTATTGCAATGATGACTGGTGTTCCTGTTACAAAATTAACTGAAGGTGAATCTGAAAGACTATTAAAACTAGAAGATGTACTTCATGAAAGAGTTATTGGTCAACATGATGCTATCGTTGCTATTTCTAAAGCAATTAGAAGAGCTCGTGTAGGTTTAAAAGCTCCAAATAGACCAATTGGTAGCTTTATTTTCTGTGGACCTACAGGGGTTGGTAAAACTGAGTTAGCGAAAGCTTTAGCTGAAGCAATGTTTGGTTCTGAAGATAATATGTTACGTGTTGATATGTCTGAATTTATGGAAAAACATTCAACAGCAAAACTTATTGGTTCACCTCCAGGTTATGTTGGTTATGATGATGGTGGACATTTATCAGAACTTGTAAGAAAGAAACCTTATTCGGTTGTTCTTTTCGATGAAATTGAAAAAGCTCACCCTGATGTATTTAATATTATGCTTCAAATTTTAGATGATGGACGTTTAACAGATTCTAAAGGTCGTCATGTAAGCTTTAAAAATACGGTAATTATTATGACATCTAACGTAGGCGCTAGTATGATTACTAATACATCAAAATTAGGTTTCTCAACCGCAGATGATGAGTCAAAGGATAAGTACGAAAAATTAAAAGATACTGTTGCTGAAGAAATGAAAAAGGCGTTTAGACCTGAATTCTTGAACCGTATTGATGAGACTATCGTATTTGCTCATTTAAGTAAAGTTGAAATTAGACAAATCGTTGATTTAATGTTGAAAGATTTGTTCAAACGTCTTGCTGAAAAAGAATTAAGTGTAGATGTAACAGATGAGGTTAAAGATCATTTAGCTGAAAATGGTTATTCTGAGGCTTATGGTGCAAGACCATTGAGACGTTTAATTCAACGTAAAATGGAAGATAGTCTTGCTGAAGAAATTTTGTCAGGAAAATATGGTGCTGGTGATGTAATTAAGGTTACATTGGATGAAGGCAAAATGGTTTTTGATAAAGCTTCAAAGGCTACAAAAAGAACAAAGAAAGAAAAAGAAGTAGAAGTTGAAGAGGCTTCAGCTTCTTAGGTGATTTTATTAGTCGGAGTCTTTATGACTCCGACTTTGTAAATAATTATTAATATTTTCTGCAATTGCTGTTCAAAAAATTTTTGACAGGTTTTCATATAACTGATATAGGGGTCTTATAGAGGTAGGATTTTATGCGAGTAAATTCATTACAGGTTTACGGTGTTGCGCCGAGAGGATTACAAAAACCTTCTTGTGATGCAAGAGGTTTTTCTAGTGCTAATGTTCAGTCTTCTGGTTTGTGTCATTTGACGTTTCTAGGTGGAGCTAAAAACTTGAAACAGTTGGCTTCTTTGACTCCAGAAAATACGGGTTTAGGTTTACCTGAAGCTTCATTAGGTGGTGAAGGAGTTGTTGGGTTTGAGATGCCAGCAAGTTTTAGAAAACACGAAGGTGTTGATGCGAGAAGTTTTATGCCATTTTGGGAATATGATAACCCTAAAGGTGGGTATAAGTTTTTGATACATAGAAAATCGGATTATCCTAATGGAGTGAAAGATTTACCAGATGTTATGCCTGCAAAGGCATTTTATAGTGCAGAAGTGGGAGAAACCTTAGAAACGGTAGCTAAAAAACTTAAATTAAAATCATCTGAATTAAGTTATGTTATTCAAAGTAAACCAAATGGTGTTGGCCCAGATGCACCTTCAAAGTATTGTTTATTGGAGCCAACAAGTGTGAAAGGTCATATTACAAGACCTTCAGATGTTGTTTTAGGGCAAACAGAAGATGTTTCATATGCATTATTTAAAGTATCTGCAAATAATCCAAAGTATAATAAACTTAAAGGCGAACCTCATTATTTTCTATATACTCCAAATTTAGCGAAAGCTGCAAAACCTTATTCTTACGATTGTTGGGGTAATGTTCCTTTTGAGGCTGAAATTATAAATTCTGATGGCATGCGCGCTTTAGCAAAAATCATTCATACTCAGATGAATACTGAGGAATTTGAATTTTTTAATCCAGCCAACGTAATTGCTCATGATAGGGTTGCACATACTTATGGTAATCATGTTTCTAATATGTCAGCGGCTGGTAATACTGATGTTAATGGTGTTAAATTGCATATTGTAGCTCATAATACTGGAAGAAACTATCAAGGTCTGACTTCCGATCCGTTTAAGATGTTTTCTGTTGTAGGTGATGTTTCAGATGTTGAAGCTCTTAAAAAAATGCCTGAATTTGATATCCTTGCAAGAGCAAAACAGTTTGGTATTGAGAATGCAGAAATGCTATCTCCAAGAGAACGAACTGTAGCATGGTCTATAATAGAGCCATACTTGCGTCCGTTTAGGGATTGTACAGGTAGTTATAATATTTTGAAAACAGGTATTGCAGCTGTTAAAACTAATCCTGATAATATTTCAACAGGTACAGTTTCACATACTTTTGATAAGGAAATGAAAAGTCAAGAAACTCCAGATGCGGCTAAATTCTTAACTGATGATTATGCTAGTATTGAAACAAAATCAGTATTAAATGGTTCTACCCCAGCAAACTTGAGGTTAGATGATTCTAGTGCTGATTTTGGTCGTGGTAACAATGGTTTAACTGCAAATAAAGATGGTTTTACAACTTTTAAATACGATGGTACAAACATTGATGAAATTGTATCTATTAGAGAAAAAAATGCAAAATGGTTTACAAACTTAATTAGTGATGCTCATGCTAAGGGACAGGATGAATTAAATAAAGTGTTCTTTAATACTTCTCAATTAAATGAAGGTCAAAAAGTTATTGGATATTTAAAACCAATGCAAGATGGAGATAAGCTTGTTATGGGTTGGGGTAGACCTGATGAACAAAAAGCTTATAATATAACTTTAGACGGTTTTAAGAAGTTCTTAGAGCGTAAGGACATACCTCTTGCCGAAAAATTAAAATATAGAGTTGTTACTGGTGCTGGTAAATGGGACGAAAACGCAAAAGATTATAAGTCTATTACTAGAATTATAAGTGAAATAGAATCACTTGATGATGGTGCGTATAAAGGTTTAGTAATGCACGTTGATGGGTTTTTCCCGAATAGATTAGTTGGTTGTGCTACGTATGGTATATTTACATCTAGACGTGAAATGTGCGGTATTACACCTTTGGAATGTAAAGCTGCA
The DNA here is from genome assembly GCA_045613725.1 of Candidatus Gastranaerophilaceae bacterium. Classification (GTDB taxonomy): domain Bacteria; phylum Cyanobacteriota; class Vampirovibrionia; order Gastranaerophilales; family Gastranaerophilaceae; genus Zag111. Next base: position 12,381 of record JAZLBN010000105.1, on the reverse strand, counting down.
GGAGTTCCTTATATTGCTACTAAAACTGGAGGACCTGTCGATTATACAAATTCATCTAATGGTTATCTAACTAAGGAAGTTGTTGAAGGTCGTCCTGAAAGATATGGTTTAACTTGGGCTAATTCTATTGATGAAATAGATGATGCACGTTGTGCTCGTCAAGCTGAACAAATTTCTGAAATATTTGCTGAAATTGCGCAAGAGCAAGATACTGGTAAAGTATCTTATTTAGCGAAGTGTAAAAAGAATATTGAAGAAGCTGTTGATTGGCACAATAATTCTGAGTACAATGGTGGAAAATCCGCCAATAAAGCTTATTTGGAGGAAATTTTAGAAACTCATAAATCATGGGATGAACGACCAAAAAATCCTCTCAAGCGTGTCGTTGGAGAATTTGGTAAATTCAGAGAAAAAGCAGAAGATTTGTTTGCGATATCTGCAAAATCTCGACCTATGAAGATTATTTTATCGGTTGTTGGTGCGATTGCTGTTGGCACAGGGTTGTATTATATTTACAAACAACGTAAAGATTGTGAAAACACTGTACAAAAACTTGATAAAGCTGCATAGCTAAAAAGACTCTGAACTTGTTTCAGAGTCTTTTTTTATTTATATTATATTTATGAGTAGATTAATTGGTATATCTGATATTCATGGTGAATACGAAAAACTTCGTTCTGTTTTAGATAAAATATGTCTAAAACAAGATGATACGATTGTTTTTATGGGTGATTATATAGATAGAGGTGCAAAATCTCGTGAGGTTGTAGATGAAATAATTAGTCTACAAAATATTTGTAATTGTGTATATCTAATAGGTTCTCATGAATATGCTATGCTGCATGCTGATATTGATGACTATTATCATTATTTGTTTTGGAATTATGGTGGGGATGCAACAGTAAAAAGTTATGGTTCATATGAAAATATAATGAAGATTCATGGTGAATTTTTTAATTCTCTGAAAAGTTATTATATTTTTGATAATTATTTGTTTGTGCATGCTGGAATTCGAGTTGGAGTTCCTTTAGAAGATCAAGATTTAACAGATATGGTTTATATTAGAAGTGAATTTTATCGTAAAAAACATTGTTTACCATATAAGATAATCTTTGGTCATACTGAATTTGATTTACCTCAGATTCAAGATGATAAGATCTGTATTGATACTGGTTGTGGAAAGTATAAAGATGCACCATTAACAGCAATTGTTATCGAAAATGGTGTAGAAACTTTTGTTAATTCAAATTAGTAGTAGTGCATTATGCAAATGTCTAAATAGTGGAAATTTTTGAACTAATTGATTGTTTAAAATTAAATGAAAATTTAGGTTTGTAATTTGGATATAAGATAAAAGGCTGAGTAATAATTTACTTAGCCTTTTGACTAGACTTTGATTGTTTTAAAATTTGAATAAAAGCAATAAAAATTGCGCTTGGCGCGATAATCACTTCGCTCGCTTTCGACGTGTCTTCGCTTGAGCTTTACTAGCCCTGCGGGCAGCCTATTAATAAGGCTCAAGGCTCCGCACTTGGCTCGCTTGTTCCGAACTCAAAAAGACGTTCTCATCGCTACCAAGCTAGTTTTCTTATAGGAACTTTTGAATTTAAGCAATAAAAATTGCGCTTGGCGCGATTCGAACGCGCGACCTATCCCTTAAAAGGGGAGTGCTCTACCTGCTGAGCTACAAGCGCAAATTTAACTATTCATATTTCCTTGGCTTTGCGGTTTATTTTACCGCGCTCATTTATATTAACAAGAACAAAATTTATTGTCAACACCTTTTATTAAAAAAGACTCAAAAAATTTTTTTTGAGTCTCTAATCATTATAATGTAATTTGTTTTTTTGCGCATTCAAGCATTGAGTTTATTAGGGCTGAGTTGTTATTTAAGTTCATTCCGTTACTTTCAAAAACTTGCTTGATTCTTTCTTCCCAGATGTTAAATATATCATCTTTATCTAGGTTTAATATTTGTCCAATCATGGATAATTCTTTAAAATCTATAGGTATTGGATAGGCTCCTCTAAGTATATCAACAATTTGTAAGCGTTTTTTTCTTGGGAAAGCTTTTAAGAATGTAATAATATTTATTTTTTCTTCGTTCATGATGCTTTTTAAAAGTTCTAATGTATCATCTTTTAATATAGGTTCTTGTGGTATTTTATATTCCTCGAATTCCTCAGGTTCAATGTTCATTACTGTTGCGATTCTTTCGATTGTTGTACTTCTTGTTGAAAAAGGTATGGTCTCATCAATTAAATTGTATACATATGATAGTGTTACTCCGATCATTTCTGCAAAATCTTTTTTATGAAGTGAATTTTTCTCTAAAAAATCAGCAACTTTTTGAGAACTTTTTTGTGTTTTTGTTTCGTTTTTCATATTTTAACCTCGTTTTCTATAATTTATGTATTTTTTATCTTTTTGTTAAGCTTACATCTGGTAAACCATCATGCTAATATTTATTTACGTTAAAATACTAATAACAAATATTATTTAAATCAGAAGGTAGTTTATGAAATTAGTTGTCGGACTTGGTAATGTCGGTGATAAATATTGTTTTACGAGACATAATGTAGGATTTATGGTACTTGATAAATTAGTCATGGATAATGCGACATCATTTAAAGAAGATAAAAAATTAAAGTCTTATTTAGCAAAAATTAGATTAGGTAATGAAGATGTTATTCTTGTAAAACCTACAACTTTTATGAATCTATCTGGAGAAGCTGTTCAATTAGTTGCCCATTATTATAAAATTGATATTTCTGATATTTTGGTTGTTTATGATGATTTATCTTTGGAGTTAGGTAGAATTAGGTATCGAGCTAACGGTTCAGATGGTGGTCATAATGGTATTAAGTCTGTAATCAAAAACATGGGGACAAATAATATTGCGCGTTTAAAGGTTGGTATTGGGCCTCAACCTCCAATTCCATCTGAAGCCTTTGTATTACAGAATTTTTCAAAAGAACAGTTAGAGTCTTTAAAGTCTGTATTAATTAATTCTGTTGAGAGTATTGATTTTTATTTGCAAAATGGTATTCAAAAGACTCAGAATACCTATAATTAGATTGAATTAAGTTGTATTTAATGTTATAATTGTTTTGCTTAGTTAATTTTATAAGGAGAGATTGCATGAGTTTACAATTGGCAGAACAATTTGAAGCAAATGAACAGTACGAACAGGCTTATGAAGAATATAAAAAAGTTTTTAATACTAATCCTGCTGATGTAGGTGTTTTAGAAAGATTGGGACATATATCCTTAATTCTTGGTAACAAGGATGAGGCAGCCTCTTATTATTATGAAATTTTAAAAATTGATGTTACAAATGCTTTAGCTTATGATCAATTAATTTCTATATATGAAAATACTGATAAGTATAAATATTATATTTACAGAGGAAATAGAAACTCTCTTGAAGGTAAATTAGAGTTTGCAATTAATGATTTTAAAAAGGCGTTAAGTTATGCCAATGATGACGATGCTCAAGTAGTAATGACTCGTATGACTTTAGCTAATCTTTACCGTCAATTAAACCAAAATATGAAGGCTATTGATGAGTTTAACCTAATTTTAGAATATGATAATTTGCATGAAGACATGTTTTTACAACTTGCTGATATTTATATGCAGGAAGAAGCATATCCAAGTGCTATCGATGCATTACTAAGGGCTAAGTCTAGGGGCTTTGATACTGATAGAATCAATGAAGCTCTAGCTGCTGTTTATTTAAAAAGTGGTGATGCAAAGAATTCTATTCAATATACTAAAGATGAGCTTTTAAAGATTCAATGTATGTTGGAATTAGGTGATATTGAAGAAGCTTATACTAAATTAAATTCATTGCCTGCAGAATATAGATCAAATCCAAGGTTCTTTACATTGCAAGCTCAGTATTGTTATTCTTCTAAGGATTTTGCAAAAGCTTTAGAATATATCGATGAATATAATAAATTACAGCCAAATTCACCATTGACTTTTCAGATGAGAGCTCTTGTCTTTGATGAAAATGGGGATGAGTACAATGCTCATGTGAATTGGGGTAAGTATAATATGCTTAGAGGAAATAATGACATTGCAATAAATGAGTTCATTAATGCAATTCAGATGAATGATAAAGAGATTGATGTGATGTTCACTCTTGCTGAGTTGTTATCTGCAAATGGAGATGTTAACCATGCTGCAGAATATTATGAGAAAATACATAAAGTTGACCCTAATAATAAAGAAGCCCTACTAAAAATGGCTAAATTTAGAGAAAGTATAGGGGATTATCGTTCTCAAGTTGAGTATTTAGAAAAAATTTGTGAAATAAATCCGAAAGATTTAGAAGCTTTAAAAAATTTAGCGAAAGGGTACGAAAAAATTAGAGCAAAAAATAAAGCAATTGAAACCTATACCAAATATCTTGAACTTGTCAAAGATCCTGTGGATTATCAAATGGCTAAGGATAGACTTGATAAGTTAGATAATTTTGGTTCTGGCGATGTTGAGGAATCCGTAGGTTTGATTGATAAAATCATGGGATTTTTTAACAGGGGTTAATTTTGCGTTAACTTTTATCACATTTTTTAAAAAGGAAGTCTTTTTAAGACTTCTTTTTTGTATAATTATCTTATGAATATTTAAGAGGCATTATGAGTAGATTTATTGGAATTTTTGGGATTGTATTAATTTTTGCATTAGCGTATGCTATGTCAAATAATAAAAAAGCTATTAATTATAAAACAGTAGGTTTTGGTTTTTTGTTACAGGTTTTACTTGCGATATTTATATTTAAGGTGCCTTTAGGACAAAATCTATTTATGGCCATAGGTATGTTTATCCAGAAACTTTTAGTTTTTGCTAAGCAAGGTGGAGAATTCGTCTTTGGTGGTTTGATGAATGCTAAATTTGGGGAGCTATTTGCCGGAAATGGTGGTTCAATTTTTGCTCTTCAATTAATTGCTTCAACTGTATTTATGATGATTTTGGTGAATATTTTATATCACTATGGTATTATGCAAAGAGTTGTTGCAGTATTGGGCAAGGGTATGAATAAGCTACTTGATGTTAGTGGTGCAGAGGCGTTATCTAATGTTGCAAGTGCTTTTGTGGGGCAAATTGTTGCTCAAATTATGATAAAACCTTATTTGGCAAATTTAACAAGATCTGAATTGTTAGCGTCTATGTCTGGATCTTTGGCGTGTATATCAGGTTCAATTATGCCTATATATATTGGTATGGGGATTCCTGCAGAGTATATATTAGCTTCTTCTGTGATGGCAGCTCCTGGTGCATTAGTTATTTCAAAGATTGTATATCCAGAGACTGGTGAGCCTGAAACTAGTAAAGATTTTAAATTATCATTTAGTAAAAGAAACAGACAGCATGTTAATGTCTTTGATGCAATTTCATCAGGTGCATCTGAAGGTATGAAGGTTGCAATAAATGTTGTAGCAATGATATTGGCTTTGGTTGCTCTAGTTGCAATGATTGACTGGTTCTTAGGTGGTTTGGGTAATTTTATTGTTAAATATTTACATATAAATTTTGCGTCGTTTGATTTGACTCAGTTATCTATGAAAATGATTTTGGGTAAAGTTTTTGCTTTATTTGCATTAGCTATGGGTGTTCCACCCGCAGAAGCGACAACTGTTGGAGGCTTGATGGGTACTAAACTTGTATTAAATGAAATGGTTGCCTATATGGATTTAACTGCTCCAACGACAGTATTATCTGATAAATCGTTCTTGATTGCGAGTTTTGCTTTATGTAGTTTTGGAAACTTTGGTTCTATCGCAATATTGTTAGGTGGTATTGGAGAACTTGCGCCAAATCAACGTAAAAACTTAGCAAGATTAGGTGTGAGAGCTTTGATTTGCGGTACTTTAACTTGTTATATGTCAGCTGCAATTGCAGGAATTTTACTAAAATAGTTTTTGCAATATTTGCTTAAAAGAGGTATAATAATTTTATGGAAATCGTAAGAGAACTGAGAGAAATCCCGAATTTATCATTGGCATTAGGCTTTTTTGATGGTGTCCATATTGGTCATCAAGAAGTTATTGGATGTGCTGTTAGAGTTTCAGGATATTTAGGGTGTAAATCTGCAGTTTTAACTTTTTCCGATCACCCTATTAAACATTTTACAGGTAGTTTTTCTAATTATATCTTATCGTTGGAAGACAAATATAAGTGTTTTGAATCTTTAGGTGTTGATTATGTTATAGAACTGGATTTTTCAGCGGTTTGTCATATGACGCCGAAAGAGTACTTAGAGGATGTTATTGTAAAATATTTTTCACCTAAGTTTATATCGACAGGGTTTAACCATAAGTTTGGGGCTGATAAAGCCGGGACTGTGAAGTTTTTAACTGATTATCAAGATGATTATTCTTATGCTTATGCTGCGACTCCTCCTCAGTCTTTTTATGGAGATGTAATAAGTTCATCAGAAATTAGGCGTTTTATTAAATCTGGTTCAATGGATATGGCTGCAAATATGTTAGGCCGTAGATTTTATGTTTCAGGCGTTGTTGTTAAAGGAAAGCAAGTTGGAAAATCTATTGGTTATCCAACGGCGAATATTAAATATCCGGAAGATATTGTTGAACCTCCATATGGTGTATATGATGTTGATGTAGAATTACAAGATGGAAATAAATATCGTGCTATAGCGAATTATGGTGTTGCTCCAACAATTTCAGAGGATGGTAATAAGGTTTTAGAAGTTTATTTGTTAGATTTTAATGGTGATTTATACGATACAGAGGTGAAAGTCTATTTTAATAAAATGATTAGACCGGAGATTAAATTTGATAGTGTTGATGCATTAAAAATGCAAATTGAGTTTGATATTCAATCGCTTTGGTAAATAAACTAAAATTAAAAAAAAGAGACTCGACTTTGTTTGTCGAGTCTCTTTAGTGTTGAAAAATTATTATAATTCAATGTTTTCAGATAAGATGTCCATTTCTTTAGCTGAACCGTATGCAGAGTGACAACCGCAGTCTACGTAGATAACTTCACCGGTTGTACCTGAAGATAGATCTGAAGCTAAGTATAAACCTGCTTTACCAACTTCTTCTAAACCTACGTTTCGGCCAAGAGGAGATCTTGCAACTGCAGCTTTAAGCATTTTAGAAAAACCGCTAATACCCATTGATGCAAGAGTTTTTACAGGACCTGCTGATAAGCAATTTACACGAACACCTTTTGCTCCAAGATCAACAGCTAAAAATCTCATTGCTGATTCTAATGCAGCTTTAGCTACGCCCATTACATTGTAGCTTGGAACAGAAAGAACTGAACCTAAGTAAGTAAGAGCGAATATTGAGCCACCTTCATTCATTAAAGGTTCAGCATATTTACAGATAGTTACAAGAGAATATGCACTAACACCTAGAGCTGTATCCCAACCATCTTTTGATGTGTCAACAAATCTGCCCATTAAGTCTTCTTTTTTAGCAAAAGCTACTGCATGAACTACGAAATCTAATTTTCCATAAACTTTTTCACATTCGTCAAATACAGCTTTTACTTCATCTTCATTTGTAACATCGCAACTTAGAATAACTTTAGCGTTCATACCTTCTGCAATTGGGCGAACTCTTTTTTCCATAGCTTCACCAGCATATGTGAATGCAATGTCTGCCCCAGCATCGTGTAATTGTTTTGCAATAGCGTAAGCAATACCGTGAGTGTTAGAAACTCCGAAAATTACCCCTTTTTTGCCTTCCATTAATTTCATAATAAAGTCTCCCTAAATATGTATATTTTACTTTATAGATTTTACCAAAAAAATACTTACATTTCAATATTTATCAATATTAACCTTAATGTAAACAATTGTAAACAATTGAATAAACTCTGAAATCGGGCTTTTTCAAAATTTTTTATATATATAAGAGAGAAATTTTGGAGAGCTTTAAGAGTGAGCATTAACAACGTAAATCAAAGCATAGATATTCAAAAGCTTCTAAAGACCATGAAAAATGGTCAATCAAAAGTTGGCTTATCTAATAAAGTTCCAGTTCATATGACAATGAACGGTTCTGTATTTAATGCGCCAGGAGCAAAATCTGCTAATAATGTTAATGCACAAGCAAATACTACACAAACTACAGCTGCACAAACTACTCAAAATGTTGTAAATGCTAATACAACAAGATCATTGTCAAATGTTGCAGGAACTGCAGCTACTACTGCTACTACAGCTACAAGTTCTACTACATCTGCTAATTCAACTCAAAATACACAAGGTCAAGATAATAATAGACAAATCAATTTAAATCAATATGATTTTGATAATTTAACATCTGTTCCAGATGGTGATTTGAAAAATATTAAAGCAGAATTGATGGATATGAAAAATTCTAATATTCCTAGATTCTTAGAAAATTCTGTTGATTCTAGATTGAATAAAGTAAATAGCGAAATACAAAAAAGATCAGAAGGTACATCTCAATATAGCAAAGGTGGAGATGTATCTGTGTCAGATGGTGATCAAGCTGTTTCTGATGCTGGTAATGCATCAGATGATTGTAAATCAGCAACTAATGAAACTGAGCGTGGAACTTCTCAGATGAATAAATCAGAAGCTGAGATGGCTGCTTTAGATAAAAAAATGAAGAAAGATGAAAAAACTTTCCAAAAGTTAATGAAGAAAGAAGAAAAAGCAGTTAAAACAGCTCAAAAACAAATGCAAAAAGAATCTGCTCAATTACAAGAGTTATCTGCAAAAATGGATGCAACTAACGCTCAAATTGAACAGCAAAATGCTATTTTATCAAATGAAAATGCTTCTCAATCTGATATCGAAACAGCTCAACAAACAGTTAATACTCTTTCTCAACAATCAAATCAATTTAAATCTAAAGTTGGTGCAAGTCAAGTTAAGTTGAAAAAGGTTCAAACAAAAACAAATAAAAGAATTAGAGTTTTAACAAGAACTTCAAAAAATTATCAAAAAGTTGCAAAACAAAATACTCAAAATGTTCAACAAGAGCAATCTGCAGCAGATAAAGTTTTAAAAGTAGCAGATAAGGTTGATCAAATAGCAGGTATAACAGCAACAGTTGGTCAGACAACACAATACGTTGGTAAAGGTATGATTATTTTAGGTAATGCCTTATCTAGTAATCCATTTACAGCAGCTGCTGGAGCAGCTTTAATTACAGCTGGTGGTACAACTGAAAAAGTTGGTACTGTTGTTGAAACTGTTGGTAACTATGGTAAATGTGCAGCTAATGTAACAAAAACTGCAGTGTATGCTGCACAAGGTAATATAAAAGCTGCATTAGGTTCAGCTGCTACAGCGGTTATGTCAGGTGCTTCAGCAGTTAAAGGTACAAAAGAAATCAATAGTGGTTTCAAAAATATCAATAAAGAAGTTGCAAAAGCTTCAGCTGAGGCATCAGAAAAAGCATCTACAAAAGCAGGTGAAATTGGTCAAAAGGCAACTGATAAAGCTACTGAGGGAGCAGCTGCAGGCGCAGATAAAGCAGCTGCAGGAGCTGATAAAGCCGCAGAAGGTGCGACTAAAGCTGCTGATGGTGCAGATGTTAAAATCGATGCTAAATCTCAAGCTAAGATTGATAAATTAGACAAGGCTTCAGCAAAATTGGATGCTCAAGCTGCAAAATATCAAGGTAAAGTAGATGCATCTAACTTGAAATCTGCAGAAAAAGAATTAGGTAAACTTCAAGATAAAGTTGATAAATTAGGTGATAAAGCTACAGATGCTCAAAAGGCTGAATTGCAATCTTTAAAAGAATCTGTTGATAACGCAAAAAATCAAAACGATTTTGCTGGTGTTGGTAAAGTTGCTGATGGTGTAGACGCTAAATTTGAAAAGAAAATCGCATCAGGAATGAAATATGGTAGCTTCTTACAACAAGCAGGTGCTCAATTCCCAGCTAGAACAGCTTCAAATGCTGTTGGTGGAGCTAGAAAACCTCAACCAAGACAAGCAATGTATTTAAGACGTTAATACAAAATAATTAAATTTTATAATAATTGTGTTCTCTCAAAAGGGCTAAGATTTTTCCTAGCTCTTTTTTAATTGTAAATACGTCTTGTTATCATATTATTATCATATTCTAATAAAACGCTGAGATAAAGTAATTCATTGCGTTCTTTTTCATCCTGTGGTAAAAGTTTTCCGCCAGCTTTTGTATCCGTTGCAAATACGATTTGTGCTTGTGTGTTTATTTCTATATCTTTATATCTTATTTTAATTGGAATGATATCATTTGTTTTGATAGTGTTATTATGAGTAAGCCCTATACCTTCTCTTGAAAGGTTAGCAAGTGTTATTTTCGTGTTATTTACTTCAATTTTAATTGGGTGAGCTATCTCACCTGTCTCAAATCTAAAGTGTTTACGTAAGTCTAATTTATTTGGGTTAGAAGTTAATGTCTTTGGTTTTAAGTATATAGTACTGCCATCAGCGCATACACTAGGAATACCTTGAACTGTTGTATTCTCGGTTGGAGTATTTGTTAGGGGCAAGCATAGTGCTACGTTATTAAATGTAAATGAAATTATAGTTAGTAGTAGAAATGTTTGTACCAAACTTCTATTTGTTAATAACACTAAATTTATCCTTCCCTAATTTTATATATTCTATCTTATATATTAAAATAAAAAATATTATATTTTGTTAGTTAATTAGAGCTATTTTTTGTTATTTCTTTCTATAATCAAAAGACCCACCGATAATAGGTAGGTCTTTTTTTGCTTTTTATATTTCGGATTGACGATTATTCATTAAATGAAATTTGATTTGCGTCTTCTAACAAGATATTTAAGTATAATAGCTTATTAGCTGTTGCTTGGTCTAGGTTAACAAACATTGCACCGGCTCTGTCTGCGCTAGATGTTACAATTTTAACGTCTGCATTGATATCTAGGTCTCCATATGTTAGGTGTACTGGGATTACATCACCGACATTCAAGCTGTTATCATGTTTAACCGCGATACCGCCTCTTGAGATGTCTATTAAGCTATCAATACCGTTGTTATTGTTTTCGAGTAATACCGGTTTTGCGCTGTCAGCTACGTTGAATCTCATATATTGACGCTTGTCAATTGAATCAATGTCTTCATCAATAACTTTACGTTGTACATATGTTACGCTGCCATCAGCTGTTGTCAACTCAGGCTCAGGCTCTGGTTCTGGCTCAGGTTCTGGCTCAGGCTCTGGCTCTGGCTCTGGTTCTGGCTCTGGCTCTGGCTCTGGCTCTGGTTCTGGCTCTGGCTCTGGCTCTGGCTCTGGTTCTGGTTCTGGTTCTGGTTCTGGTTCTGGTTCTGGTTCTGGTTCTGGTTCTGGTTCTGGTTCTGGTTCTGGTTCTGGTTCTGGTTCATCAGGAATTTCAAGTGGAGTATCATCTGCGATATTGTCATTATCATCTACATTTGATTCTTCGCCGTTGAATGTTCCATCTCCATCGCCTTCTGGATAGTAGTAGTTACGTTCTGTTTCACCACGTCCAGTGTCAGTAACATCATCAGGTCTAACTGCGTGTCCTGTAGGAATTTCAGAAGCTCCAACAACTTTGTTTGTAGAATTGTCAGCAACCTTAGAGAAACCATCTTGGTTGAAATGGGCCGCTACACCGTTAGCGTAGATGTTATCTGCAGTGATATCCATTGTGCCGTTAACTAATACTGCATTATTTACTCTAACTGTTGAATCTGCGTATGCTTCATATCCACCTTCAAGAACTTCTTGAGTAGGTCTTAGATTATGGTTAATATCTAAAGCTTTTAATTCAACGTGGTTAGGAAGGACTTCTGATTTATAGTCTGCACCGTCATATCCTTGGTCAAAAGCATAGCCATCGTGTCTTTCACCAAAGTAATCAGCAGGAGTACCAGATGGATCATCAATGTGAGCAATGTTCTCGATGGTTAAGTTTGTACCACGAGTAACAACTTTCATATCGCCTTCTGCAGTAATGTTATCAATTGTAGTATTACCTGCAAATTCGATATCAATGTTACCTTCACGAGCTATGATTGTACAAGCTTTGTTAGTTGTAACTTCTTTATCTCTGCCATAATCAGCATCGTTAAAGCTGTTTTCTTTTAAGTTAATATTTTCATTAACTAGAACATCCATACTATGTCCGTCAGCAGCACCAGTTTGGATGAATGTTACTGCGTTTTCGCTATCTCCGATACTTCCGTTGGCGATTAGAGATATACCCCAACCTTCAATATTAGTATCAGTGTTATTTGTTCTAGCATTAATCATATTATAACGAGTACCGTTATTATCGTTACCAAAATCATCATCAACAGTAAGAATAACTCTACCGTCAGCTTTGATAGCGTCGATATTCATATCAGAATCAATAGCAGCGTAGTTTATAACAAGATCATCT
>JAZLBN010000104.1:0-5945 GCA_045613725.1 Candidatus Gastranaerophilaceae bacterium | reverse complement strand
ATCAAGGGTAAAATTTAAGAAAATTTAATATTTTATTATAAATTAGCAAAATAATTATTTTAGGGATTTATAATGTATGTAAATAGGGCTCATATGATACAATTTACCGGTATTGATATAAAACAACATCAAATAGAAAAGAACAATTTGAATCGTGATAATTCTAATTTACGGGTTCAAAAGTCTTATAGTGGAGAATTTACAGGTTCTAGTAATAAAAAAATAGGATTTGTTGAAGGTTCTAGCTTGTTTTTTAATGGTGTTTATAAGCAAGCCAAAGATATTGTACTATCTATGGTAAAGCATCCTGTTAGAACATTGGCTTTGTTTGTTGGAACATCAGCAGCTTTAATGACTTTACCTTTAATTGGGATTCCTTCAGCTGTAGGTGGCGGTGTTTTGGCCATTGGTTTTGCTGGATTTTCTATTGCGAAGGCTGTTGTTCATGCTGTAGATTTTTCTAAAAATAACAAAAAAGGAACATATGATATTGCAAGGTATAATTTGCAACAATTGGGTGAAGATACCTTGGATATAGGTCTTTCTGTCCCATTTGTACCAAAAGCTATCACTGGTATTAAGAGTTTTACAAAATATGGGAAAGTAGGTATCAATAATTCTTTAATATCAGGCATGAAAAATGCAAAAGGTTATTATGAGAAATTAAAGGTTCTATCAACGGCAGATTTTGAATTATCAAGAAACTTCAATTTTCAAAGTGCGGTTGACAAGGAATTATCATTATTTGAAAATATTACACCTGCAGAAAAGGCTAAAATCCGAAAAGAATTATTGGATTTCAATGTTGCTTTCGATAAGATTCCAGAAGTTGTTTTAGATAAATATGCACAAATTCGTGGTATTAAAACAAAACCTGACTTGAAAGTGACAACAATGGCACCAAACACTCATGGTATTGCTGTTGCTGATAACTGTAGAATATATTTGAATGATTATAAACCATATTTTGGAAAAACTGCGTTTGCAGATTATGTAACTATTAAACAAGAAATAATTGGTGAGAATTTCCATGTAACATATAAAAATAAACTTACAGGTGAAATTCTTAAAGAAGTTGTAAATGTAGATATTGTTACCAGATATAATGATTTATGTAGTATGTATAACAAACTTTCGCCTGAGGCAGCAAGAATTTTGACAATCTTACACGAAAGAGAACATATTCATCAATTTGCACAAGTATCAGCATTAAAAGGTCTTGATTTTTATAAAACGCTTACTCAAAGAGGGAAACAACTATTTGGGCAGATGATTGCCGAAATGCCAAAAATTAATCCAAATTCGACTTTAGCAGCAGAAATTGAATCGTTTACGCTTCCTGCTGCAAATGGTACTCCTATTGCTTATATCAGAAGACCTTTAGAGGTTGCAGCTAGAGAAATCGAACATAAAGCATTAAAAAATCACATATTTACGGCATTAGATTCTGTTTTCAAGCAAATAAAGTCAACTAAAAATCTTTCAATGAGTAAGAATATAGTTGTCAATGATGTGCGTATAGAATCTTCAAAGTGCTAATATCTTAAAGGAATTTTTGAGCGAAATACATCAATATTTTCGTACCCAAAGTTATGAAGCATTCTGTTTGTGCTTGTGTAGAATATATTTTCGTCAAATGTAGGTCCGATATTTATTGATTTTACTGCGTCTTTAGAAAAATTGTATTCAAGGTAAGGCACAAATAATCCGTTTTTTTCTACAATTCCTGTTGGTTTTGAATCAGGAATTCCATAGACGTTTACAATAACTATTCTGTATTCTCGTTCGTTTTCAAATTGTGGATTTTTAAAAAATATACTTACAATTCCTAAAACATCCAAAAGTTCAAATAATATATCAAAAAGTTTTACTTCATTATTTTTTTTAGCTTTTAATGCTCTATTAAACAGTTGATTCCATTTTTTGAATATTGCGTGAATGATTTTAATTTGTTTTTGTTTATCATAAATTACGCTACCATAAATAGGTAAATAGCCGTTTTCAGTCATATCTGAAATGAATTTTTTCTTATCAAAACCGATATTGTATCCAGTATAGTTTTTACCTTTTGCATAATTGTTCCAGAGTGTAAGATTATCATTTTCTGTAGAAAACGATGTTGTAAAGTATTCTAATTTATTCACAAAATCATTATCTCCGTCAACGATATGTTTGTATTTGTTGCGGAAATGGTTTTTTACTTTTTCAAAGAGTTCCGGATTTAGTCCTTCATCGGCAAATTCATCAATTAAATGTACAATTAGTCTGTATGAATATGCAATTTCTTCTTTATCGTTTAAATATAAAGCGTTTGAAAATCTAATAGCTTTTCCTGAGAGAATATTTAATAGTTTTTCAGGTTTTGTATAATGATATATTGGACAATTTGTATCATCATCTAAAACTTTTTTAATCTTAGGTATTTTTTCCAGTAAATCATCATAATAAGACATCTAAAGAACCTCGCAGAACTATATTCTCATTATAGCATGTTTTTCATAAATTTTCTAGCGATATTAGCGTTTAATAGAATTTTCAAGTCTTTTTTTAATATGGATTACTTCTTCTTTTGTTAAATATTTATGGAATTTAGCAAATTCTTCCATAATATCCCAAGATGAATAATTCCGAGTTTCTACCTTGCGAATCCAATCATTGACTTCTTTTGTAATCATAATACTAACTCCTTATAAATGACCATTATTAAATAGATTTTCAATTTCAAGCATTATATCATCTGTTTCAATCATTTTCATGCAAGGAGCGTAAAGGTCTTTTGACCCTCTCAAATATTTACATTTAATGTGATCACAAGGTGCACATTTCATGTGTGAAAGTACTACTGAAGCATTTCTACCACAAGGTCTAAATCTTGATATAGGCATTGCTCCAAATAATCCTAAAGCTTTTATGCCTAGAGCTGCTGCAATATGTAAAGGTCCACTATCTCCAGAAATTAGTATATCAGCATTTTTTATTAGAGCTGAATTTTCTTCTAATGTTAGTTTGTCAACATATGAAACTGAATTGGTGATTTGTTCTAGAGGTTTTAGAATTTCACAATCAGCTTTCACACCTGTTATTATAATTGTTCCATTGTATTTTTCTTGAATTTTGTTCCCTAATTCAATCCATTTTTCTATAGGGTAAGTTCGACCTTGTCGTTTTGCAAAGACATGACCCGCATTTAGTATTACAAAAGGTCTTTTATATTGGGATAGTTCAGACTTCATTTTTTCTGAAACATTATCGTCTAAATACATTTTCAAATCAGAATATTGTTTTATATCAGGGAAAGCTTTTTTAGCCGTTTCCCAATAGTTCATAACTGCATGGTGTTTTGGATTTTTTTCATAATTAAATTGTTTTTTAATTCCAGCTAAAGTTGCTAGCATTCTCAATTTTATAGATGGTTGTAAGTTTATTACAGCATCAAAATTTTCAGTTTTTAAAGCTTGAGCATACTCTTTCATATATTTTGAAAAAACTTTTAGTTGTTTATCTTTTATACTCCAAACTTTTGATATATTTTTATCAAATTTAAGCAATTTTGGGTCAATGGCAGTCAGATAGTGAATTTCAACTTCGGGGTGAGCTTCTTTTATTGCACGAAAAGTATTAGTGGTATGAATTACATCACCAATTGCACCAGTACGAATAATAAGAATTTTTTTGAAATCTACCATCAGACTATCCTTAATACAAAACTATAATAATCGATTTAGAATAAATTTATCAAGGATGTAAAATTACTTAACTTATTTTTCCATTTTACAAAACACTTTGTATGCACCCTTAATCATATTTTCAAATGTATATGCTTCAACTTCATTTGGATTTTTGTTATATGATTCCATATCTGCGCCATTATAATTGTATTTAGCTACCCAATCAGCTTGTGCTTTTTTACCATTTTCTGAATTTAGAGGATGTTTCGGCATTTGAATTGTTTTAGCGTGTGCTTGTTTAATTTCTTCTGCTGTTTTTATTGCCCAAAGCATTGTATTCTTTTGGATAAATTCTTTTTCTTTACCTTCAGCTTGTGCTTTTTTGTATTTTTCTACAATTGCAGGATTATTGATTAACATGGCTCTCATATCGGCAACAGCGTGCGCATATGCAATCTTATCAATGCTTAAACCTTCAGTTCTAATCATATTCACAAATTGCTTACAGTGAGTAAGTTCGTGTGCTAATAAACCAAGTTGAGTAGCTTTATCAAGTTTGTCGTAATTATCTGTGTAAAAAACTATGGAATTATTGTAAAATCTGTAATCACCGACAATATAATCTCGACCTTCACTTTTTTCCCAAGTTATTTTTTCAGGTGCCATACCCTCTAGACCCAAAAGTTTTACAAGCCCAGAGTACGCTGCATCAGCAAATTCTCTACCTTCTAAATTTTTAATTTCTTTAAAAAGTTTATCCAAGTCTTTGAATGAAATATTGTTACCGCTTATCAAATCCTGTCCTGTGATAGCTTTTGAATTAGGCAAAGATTGAATAGATTTTATATCTACTCGCTCTTGAACATTAGGCTGTTCTACTTTTTGCCCAAACATTTTGGCACTTGTGATTTGATGTGCTGAATTTAGACTTACAGAATTTACCATATTTTCTCCTACTACTATATAAAAACAAAAACAAAAAAATAATTGCTATTAAAAAAGCGGGATTTTATCCCGCTTTTTTTATTTTAAGAATTCGTCTAATCTTTTTACTGCTTCTATGGTATTTTCGCGACTTCCAAATGATGTTAAACGGAAATAACCTTCACCGTTTTTACCAAATCCTGAACCTGGTGTTCCTACAATTTGAACATTTTCTAATAAGTAATCGAAGAATTCCCATGATGTCATATTATTAGGACATTTTAACCATAAATATGGTGAATGTTGTCCGCCGATGTACCAAATATCATGTTTTTTTAGAACTTCTGCAATAAGTTTTGCATTTTCTTTGTAGTAGTTTAGGTTTTCTTGGATTTCTTTTCTACCAGCTTCTGTGAATACAGCTTCTGCACCACGTTGGATAATGTATGGTACACCGTTGTATTTTGTTGTTTGACGACGTAACCACATTTTATTCAACAAACCATTTGCCAATGCTTTTGGAACAACTGTCCATCCACATCTTGTACCTGTAAATCCTGCCATTTTTGATAATGAACAAAATTCAATTGCACAAGTTTTTGCACCTTCAATTTCAAAGATGCTTCTTGGAAGATTTTCATCAGAGATAAAACATTCATATGCAGCATCAAAAAGTATGACAGCATTGTTTTCGTTAGCATAGTCAACCCAAGCTTTTAGTTGTTCTTTATTATAAACCGCACCTGTAGGGTTGTTAGGTGAGCATAAATAGATAATATCTGCTTTTACTGATTTATCTGGTAATGGTAAGAAATTATTTTCTGCATTTGCATCGATGTAAATAATTTTTCTTCCTGCCATTGTATTAGTATCAACGTAAACAGGATAAACTGGATCTGGAACTAATACTGTATTATCCACTGCAAACAAATCCAAAATGTTACCTAAATCTGATTTTGCACCATCAGAAATAAATATTTCAGCATTTTCAAGTGTTATGCCATTTTCGCTATAGTAAGCTTGAACTTTTGAGTTTAAAAAATCATAACCTTGTTCAGGGCCGTAACCTCGGAAAGTTTCTTTAACGCCCATTTCATCAGATGCATTTTTTAAAGCTTCTACAACGACTTTGCATAAAGGTAATGTAACATCACCGATTCCAAGTCTGATAATTTTTTTATCAGGATTAGCTTCAGCAAACTCTCTTACTTTTTTGTTAATAGTTGAAAATAAATAACTATCAGAAATATTTTGATAATTTGTGTTTATATTCATAATTTCTCTCCCAAACTATTTTGTATCTTAACGTAAAAATTATATCATAAAACCTCTGAAAATAAATTATTCCAGAGG
>JAZLBN010000103.1:0-3651 GCA_045613725.1 Candidatus Gastranaerophilaceae bacterium | reverse complement strand
ATTGGACATTAAATATTCTCAAGGGAAGACCTGTTGTTATAAAAGATAATGATATTATTTTTATGAAAAATAGTTATAAAACAAAATTTATCTCATCGGGTTTTTGTATAGTTGATTCAAGACCAACTAATAGAGAGGCTTTTGAGTATAGACTAAAAGATGTTCGCAGGGGCAAATATAGAATCCTAGATTTAGATACTAATCAAGTCTATAAACCTGATGAAATGAAATCATTGAAGATTAAAAATTATCTTATTTTAAAAACTTATGCAATTCCTTTTTTAGGTGGTACAAATAAAAAAAATAAATTGATAAAAAATTATAAGACAGTAATTGAAAAAAAGAACGTAAAAATTATTTTTACAGATTTAACAACAAATTTAGTACCAAATAGAGAATGTAAAACAGAAGCTTGTAGAGAAATTCTTAATAATATAAAAAATAGTAAAAAAACAATAGATATTGCAATCTATGGATATTCAACTGTTCCAGAAATTGAGACAGCTCTAATTAATGCTCAAAAAAGGGGTGTTAAATTGCGTTTGGTGTATGATTCGGATTCTAGAGGTGAAAATATTTATCCAAATACTAATGATTTATTAGAATTAATTCCTAATAATATTAGCGATAGAAAATCTCAGGAAGCTAATAGATTAATGCATAATAAATTCTATATATTCGATAATGAAATTTTAATAACAGGTTCTGCTAATTTATCAAGAACAGATATGTCTGGGTATAATACAAATAGTATTATAGTTTTAAAGTCTGCTGAAATTGCTGAAGTTTATAAAAAAGAATTTGAACAAATGTATAATGGAAGATTCCATAATGAAAAAGTTTCAAAAGGTAAATATAATTATATTATAGACGATATGAATATTGGTATATGTTTTTCACCTCAAGATAAGGGAATTGAAAAATTAATTTTGCCATTGATAAATAAAGCTAATGAATACATTTATATTTCAATTTTTGTTTTGACTGAAAAAAGTATTGTTGAGGCTTTGATTGAGGCTAAAAACCGTGGTGTTGATGTGAAAATAATCATGGATGCTTTGAATAGTTCTATGAAGCATTCTAAGATTAAAGAACTTCGCCAAGCTGGAATCTTAGTTAAGGCAGAAAATTATGCAGGAAAAATGCATTCAAAGTCCATGATTATTGATGATAAATATACTATTATAGGTTCAATGAACTTTTCTAACAGTGGCGAAAATCATAATGATGAAAATATTATTTTGATTGAAGATGCTGAAATTGCAAAAAACTATAAAGATTTTTTTGAATATCAATGGGCTAAGATTGATAACAAATGGTTAAAATACAATGTTAGGGCTGAAAGCTTGGATTCAATTGGCTCATGTTTTGATGATGTTGATAATAATTATGACGGATTAATAGACTCTGATGATCCAAATTGTAAAGTTTTGTAACAACCGATCTCAAATCATGTCAATTTCTGAATCTTGAAAAACTTTACATGTGTAAGGGTTATTTTTTTAAGGTATACGAAAGGTGGTTTCTATGACAGGAGCAATCAGTAGTGTTAATGGACTTAATACAATGAATTATGGTGCATTATTAAATGATCCATATTTTCAACAGGCATTCAATAGTCCAAATGTTAATGCTCAGCAATCGATTATGAATCAGGGTACAATGACTCAACCTGTAGCAACTCAGTCGACAGCTGTTCCTACAACACAAGTTACTCCTTCTTTTAAAGGAGCATCTCAAGAAATTGCAGAAGAAGGAGAAAAGAAAAAATCTAACGGCTGGAAATGGGCATTAGGTCTAGCTGCTGCAGCAGGTTTGGCTTTCTGTGGTTATAAATGTTATACAAAGGGAACCGGCGAAGGTTTAGCTAAAATTTTAGACGGCGCAAAACAATATTTAGGCGGTGCTAAAAAAGCTGTAAAAGGCATAGCTAATGGTGGAAAAGCTGATGAAGTATTTACAATTGCTAAAAATGGTGATGATGTTTTATGTACTGTTCCTGGTAGAGCAAATATTCTAAGAGGTGCAGATGCTGCTGATGATATTGCAAAAATTGGTGGTCAAACTACAATCCCTTCTTTGGCAGATAAAGCTTCTCAGTTAAGACGTTATACTTTTGATGCAGATGGTTATACTTTTGAAGTTGTAAAAGGCAAGGTAACAAAATGTACAAATGCTACTGGTGATTGTTTAAAAGCGTTTGGTGAAGATGCTGCATTAAAATCAAAAATTGAAGGTATGATTAAAGATTTTTCTGAAGGTAAAAATTTAGACAGTTTACGTGATATAACTTTTGGTCATAAAGCTAATGGTGTTTCAAGACTATTCCGTGTTGCTAGTAGTACAGAAACTCCGGAACTAGTTGCAGGTGTATCAAAGAGATTTGATGTAAATTCTACAGCTGTAAAAGCATATAGACAACAATATCCTCAATTAAGTCAAGCTATTGATGAATTCGGAAAAGATGTAACTTCGAATTTCAAAGTATTCAGCGCAGATAAAGTTACTTCTATTGGTACCTTCAAAATCTCAGGTGATAAAATCATAGGTATCCAAACACCAACCGGTTTCCATGCAGTAGATTCAGATAATTATAGAGCTCTATTATTCGATAATAAAGAAATTTTTGACGGAGTATTATCTGATCCTAAGAAATTTACGAATATTGTATATCAACCAGCTTAATGATAAACAACAAAAAAGAGGCGGAAACATTGTTTCCGCCTCTTTTATTATTATTATTTAAGAAAGTTTTTCAATTAATACAGCATGTTTTGTTGCAAATTCTTTTCCTCTTGCAATAATTGCTGCTTTTAAGATTGCATTCAAATCAATTGTTCTATGATTTTCAAACTCATTAGGTAATCTTAAAGACCAGTTTTGGTCGCCAGATGTACCTGGAGTATTATATGTTTCTTTGATTTGGAAGAAATCAGTGAAGAATATTTGAACATTTTTAGCCTTTGAAGCAAATATTTCAGTAAGTTTAACGAAAGTCAAATAATCTTTATCTTGAGTAAGTCTTACGATAATGTCGTCTTTGTTTTCAGCTTCAGCAAATAAATCTTCAACAAGGTTTTTAGCATGTAAATAACCTTCATGAGTATTAATCATTGATTCAGCCCAAGTTTCAATAGGGTTATTATCGTGAGTTCCAACCATATTCCATACATTTTCAGTAATGTTTTTACATCTGTATGGGTGAGCAGGTTTTTCAGGAACAACAAACTGAGTTAATCTCATACCTTGTAGTTCATATTTTTCCATAACTGCTGCTACTGGGTTAGTTAGTGTTCCTAAGTCTTCACAAACAATTGAGTTTTTATCTAAACCACATTCTTTAGCTGCGCCAATAACGATTTTTTCGATTAGTCTGCCATATAGCTTAATTTGTTCATCAGATAAAGTTTTGACACGTTTTTCTTTATCAGCTTCTAAAGACCAATCTAAATCTTCATTACGAGCAATGGCATATTTAGCTAAATCAGGGTGTTCTGGTGAAGAATATAATCTACCAGCACCATCTTCACACATAGGTTTTTTGCCAACTTTGTAAACCCAAGGGTCAATTAAGCCGACTATGTGGTCAATTCTTACACCGCCTGGGTTTTCTTTGAACATTTTTTTGTAAAGGTTTTTCATTAAGATTCC
>JAZLBN010000102.1:0-2820 GCA_045613725.1 Candidatus Gastranaerophilaceae bacterium | reverse complement strand
CCATATTTAGCGATTGGTGTACCATCTTCTCCAACAGGGCCAATGAAACCAGGAATAGCGTTGAAACCATTTTCGTTCATCATTTCTTCGATTTCACCAGCTGTTGCAATTCTGATTTCGTTACCACCGACAGCATTTAGTAATTTTGTTTCTTCTACAGTTTTATCGCCTGTGATAAGTGCTAAAACTGGTTTTTTATCAACAATATAAACTAATGTTTTTAAAATGACTGATGCAGGTACGTTTAAGAATTTACATAATTCTTCAATTGTATGAGTGGCAGGAGTATCAATAACTTTAGACTCAGTGAATCCTCCATCAGTAATAGTTTGAGGTAGGTTTGATACAGCGTGATTTGAGTTTGCTGCATAATCGCATGAATCGCAGTAAAATACATCGTTTTCACCTGCGTCTGTATCTGTAATTACCATAAACTCGTGAGAAACACTTCCGCCAATAGCTCCAGAATCAGATTGAACTGCTTTTGTTGCTAGTCCACATCTGTTGAAAATGTTAGTATAAGCTTGCCACATATTTTGATATTCTTTTTCTAAATCTTCTTGGCTTGTTGCAAATGAGTATGCATCTTTCATGATGAATTCGCGTCCTCTTAATAAGCCAAATCTTGGACGTCTTTCATCTCTGAATTTAGATTGAATTTGATATAAATTTGTTGGCAATTGTTTGTAAGATTTTAGTACATCACGAGCAATTGCAGTAATAATTTCTTCGTGAGTTGGTCCAAGACACATTTCTCTGCCGTGACGGTCTTTTAATCTCATTAATTCTCCGCCATAAGCTCCCCATCTGCCTGATTCTTCCCATAATTCTTTAGGTTGAACAAAAGGCATTAATAGTTCTTGAGCGCCAGCATTATCCATTTCATCTCTTACAATATTTTCAACTTTTTTTAGAACTCTCCACATAAGTGGTAAAAAGTTATATATTCCTGATGAAAGTTTTCTTATATAACCTGCACGAGCAAGCATTTTGTGTGAAATAACTTCAGCATCTGAAGGAAACTCTCTTAGGGTTTGTACAAATAATTTTGACATCTTCATAATTTAAATATCCTCATCTATCCTTTTTTGATGATTCTATTTTAGCACAAACATTTTATTTGAGTTTATTTAGTTCATTTTTTAACTTTTGTACAGGAATAGAAAGTGTTTGATAATTTCGGATAGCTTTTTCTAAGTACAATATTTCATTTGCTGTATCATTTATGCTTTGGTAAACTTTAAATGCTAAGTAATCCAAATCTCCAGTTTCTTCGCAATTTGAGAAAGCTTGGTTTATAACATTTACCGCATCATCGTAGTATTTTTCTCGAATAAGTAATTGAGTTAAAATTTTGTATGCTTCAATGTCTAAAGGGTTCATTTCAATAGTTTTGAAAAGATTTAATATTGCGTTTTGGGTATCATTTTCTTCGTTATAAATAGCCGCAAGGTTAAAGTAAGCCCAACTGTAATTTGGTGCAAGTTCTAATACTTTTTCAAATTTTTCTTTTGCAAAATCGTAGTCGCCAAGTTCTTTGAATATATTTCCAAGATAGAAGTGCGCATACAAGTCTTCATCATTTATATCAATTGTTTTTTGGAAATTTTCAATCGCTTGGATAAAGTCGTTCTGTTTAAAATACGCTAAAGCTAAGTTAAAATATGTATTTGAATCTTCTGGATCAGATTCTAGAACCTTTTTGAAGCAGTTGATCGCATTGTCAAATTCTTTCAATTCGTTATGAACCAAGCCTAAATTATATATTGCGTCAATATATTTTGGTTCCAATTCAATAGCTTTTAAATATGCATTTTTAGCTTTGTTAAATTGTTTCATTTTTTCGTGAACAATTCCAAGGTTATAAAAAATACCTTCATCGAAACTAAAGTTTTTAGATAAAATGGTAAGATGTTGTAGAGCTTCTTCGTTAAATCCACAATCCATAAGCAAGACAGCTAACTGTTGTCTTGCTTCGTGATTTGTAGAATCTTCTTTTATTAGTCTTTGTAGACTTTCTATTTTATCTAATTTTGACATTGTATATTCTTAAATTACAGGTACATCAATTGGGTCAACTAATATCACATGTAAGATATCGTTTTTGTTGATTTTTACGTGTTTACCTTTTTTAATCATATCTGCAAAAGTACCATAAACGAAATAACCTGCAGTTCCAACGACTCCGCCAAAGGCAGTCACAGGAACGATTGCATATTGCCAACCTGTATCAGTTACACCTTTACCCCACTCGATAGAATCTTTTGTAATTTGTTTTGATTTAGCGCAAGTTTGTTTCCAAGCGTCAAAATAACCTTTTGTTGTAGTAATTCCGCCATCAAAAGTCATATCTGTTCTGCCTACGACATTTAATGTTAAAGGTAATTGTCTACCATTTGGAGTTACAACGTGGTCAAAGTTTAGGTATAATACGGCACCTTTAGACATTCTTTTCGGTTCAGCAATTCCTTGGATATCGCCTCTTACAATAGAACCAGAAGGTAGAATAACATCATCATCTGCAGTTTGGTCTGTTATTAGCATTGCATTAAAACCGTTACCAGTTTTGTTAACGCTTGTATCAATGCTGTTTAACATTTTTAATTCTAATTTTGTTCCTGCAGGAATTCTTTTAGTTTTAGCATTAGCGTTAAATGGTGCAGCTAATACCATCTGAGATGTTAGTAAAATTGTAAGTAATGTTGCAAATATTTTTTTCATGATTATATCCCTCTTTCTTGTTTTTATATTAACACATGTCTTGTTTTTTGTTAATAACTTAATATTACATTTCTAACACTTGAATTATTAATAAAACAA
>JAZLBN010000101.1:0-1741 GCA_045613725.1 Candidatus Gastranaerophilaceae bacterium | reverse complement strand
AATAATGGCGAAGGATTTTAATATTCCTATTATTTGTCTTTCTCAACTTTCAAGAGCTTGTGAGCAAAGAATGAATCATCGCCCAATGTTATCTGATTTGCGAGATTCAGGATCCATAGAACAAGATGCAGACCAAGTTATAATGCTGTACCGCCCAGGATACTACGATAGTAGTTCTGACCCAAAGGAATGCGAGTGTATAGTTGCAAAAAATAGGCATGGTATGGTAGGGAATATAATTTTTAAGTGGGACCCAGAGATAAATTTGTTTTCAGAAAAATCTTGATTTTATTTTATTATGTTATTTAAATTTGGAGTTAATATGTTTTTAAAATTTTTAAAGGTGTTGTTCACTTGTTTTTTTGCTTTTTCTTTTTGTATACGAACAAATGCAGAACAATTTGAAATGTCTGAGTTCAGACCATATCTGTAGAAACGTAGTTCCCGCCCCCTAAAGGGGCTACGCACAGTATTGTGCTTATGGGAAGCACGCGACTTTAGTCGTGTGAGGCTTCACTATGTATACTCTCAATTAAATTGTTTTTGGAGAATGTATGTTAAAAAAATTTTTATCTATTGTGTTTCTTTTAATTTTTTGTTTAGCAGATTGTAATGCGAAGAAAGTCTTTGTTGAAGCAGGTCGTTTTTTGTTTGTTGTTGAGAGTACAACCAATACTGCGATGTTAGCAAATGTTAAAGAGAATGGTATTAGCCATAGCATTTCTGTACCTGAATTTGTTAAGTATAATGATGAAGACTGCAATGTTATTATTGTTAGTCCAGATGCTTTTAGTCATATTTTGGGGCAAGTAAGAAGTGTTAATTTACCAAAATTTTTAATTGATCATGATTATAATTCTCAAACAATCGAAAATCTCTTGGACAAGAATATAAAGGTGACAAAGGACGATCAAAAAATTAATAAAATAGAAGACTTTGAGCCTTTCCCAAAGTTGGGGAAATTGGGATGGGAACATGAGGATCAGATGCATGTTGAGACAGGCACTGAGAGTGACTGGTGTTCGTTGAATAGATTTATGAACGGGTATTAAATCAGCGTAGAAAATGTACAATTTAACTTGAAAAATAAGCACAAACTCTGTATAATTTCCTTAAAAGTACAGAGTTTGTGTTTACTTTAAATTATTTTAACTTCAATATTATGTAAGATATTAGCGACGAAATAAAAGCGATAAAAATTAATGATAGAATAATATTATCTAAAAAGCTAAATAAAAGGTAACATGATATTAACAAACCAAAAATACAAGATAACAAAAAGATCATGTTTCTTACCTCCTAGAAATATTGTATCACGAACATAATAATATGATTAACCATAATACAAAAAAAGGCAAAAAAATAATGAAATATTTGTTCGTGTGAGGTTAAATCCATTGAAGTGTGATGGAGACTGTTTAAATTGCAAGTTTTCAGATTGCATTCTTGAGTTAGGCGAAGTGCCTCTTGATGAAGATACAGATCAGTATGCTTTGTGTAAAGAAGATATGAGCTATCAACAAAGATACTACTATGAATATCGAGACTATTGTAGATCAGTTAGTAGAAATTTCAGAAAAACACATAAAGATTATTATAAGAACTATTATATTTTGCACAAAGAAGAAATCAAAAAAAGGAAACATGAATATTACATTAAAAAGAAAGAGTGTATCAAAGAATATGCAAAAAAATATTATCTTGAAAATGCAGATAAAATTAAAAAATATAGTAAAGAATA
>JAZLBN010000100.1:0-16889 GCA_045613725.1 Candidatus Gastranaerophilaceae bacterium | reverse complement strand
GATTTTTCGCCTGTTGCAACTTGTGACATAGCGTAATCAGAGAATAGCATTGTTGCACCAAGTGCAGTTGTTAATTCACAACCTTGTTGAACTCTAGGGGCAACTGGAGCTAATTGTTTCACTGCTTCTGGTATATTTACAACGGTACTTGATAGATATAATGATTCTGAAAGTGGTAACCCTGCAGTATAAGCAAGAGAAAGTACCGAAAAGTAGTTTGAATATGTATAATCCTTAATTAAATTTTCATAAGGTCCGAATTTTGAAAGTTTAGACACAAGTTTTGATGTAAATTTTTTATTTTTGTATAATGCAAAAATTCCTCCACCTAATATTCCAAATGCTAATACTATTTGGATAAGAGATTTTATTGCAAGTGTTAATAATGGTACGTTTTCGCCTTTAATTGTTAATGAAAATATTTCAAGAATAAATGTTTTAAATAATATTGCTACAAAAAAAGCAAGTAAAAGTAAAATTATTGGGTATGTTATTTTCGAGATGATGTCATTTTTTACTTTTTCTTGTATTGTAATATTTTTGATGATACCAGATAATGTATCTTCTAATTTCCCAGATTCTTCACCTGCGACAATGAGCATTGCATATGCGACTCCAAGAGCTTTTGTACAGCTTTTCATTGATTCTTTTAATGATTGACCCTTTTTTACACCTTGTAAAATTATAGCGCATAGCGATTTAATTTTTGGGTTTGGGGTAGAGCTATAAATTGAATTAAAAACTTCAAATATAGAATGTCCAGATTTGTATAATGAGTAAAAAGCGTTAAAAAAATCTTTCTTTTCTCTGATTGAAAGATGGATTTCGCTAGAATAATTGTTATATGAAACTTCTTGAGAAAGATTATCTTCTTCTTTTTGTTTTATTTCAAGAAGCGTGTACCCCCTTTGTTCTAGCTTTATGGCTGCATCAGATAAGTTTTCAGCGTGAAAACCGTCTTCGATGATTTCGCCTTTTTGATTTTTTACTTTAAATATAAAATAAGCCATATAGTCATTATATATTATGGGGTTTATATAATCAAATTCGTGTCTTTTTAGTAACAAATAAATTTTTGTTTGTCTTTAATATTTGTATGAATATAAATCCTGTAAATTTAAATAGTTATAATTCAAGCCATTTTTTGCAAAAAAATGATGTTAGTTTTGGAGCTAAATATATTTGTCCTGTTGAAGTTTTGCAAAAGAAGTGGTTTTCTAATGAGTATAAGCCTATGAAAGCTATGCTTGTTGAATTTGATCTTAAATCAAAAGAGGATATAGCTGTATTAAAGAAATTAAAAGATAGATGGAGTGGTTTTGCTTCAAGTATATATAGTGATGTGGTTATAAATAAACGTGCTGATTCTGTATATGCTGTTACAAAACAGATGGACTCGTTTGAAAATTTACTGCCTAGAAAAATTTTAGGGTTAGCTGAAGTTTTTAGGATTACTCGTGATAAAATTTCTTTAGAATATATACAGGTAAAACCGAAATATGCATATGATGAGGATAATTTTAGAGGTTTAAAAGGTATTGGTGGAGCTTTAGTAAATTTTTTGAAGTCTAGTGAGAATGTTAAAAAGATTCAAGTTAACCCAACTTATTCAGCTATGGATTTTTATGTAAAGAAAGGATTTAATGTTTCCTGTTACGATAATTTGCTCGATGAATCTTTGTTAATATGGGAAAAATAGTTTAAAAATATAAAGAAAATATTTTAGATGTTTCGTGTGAAGTTAGTTCTATTTCTTTATTATAAATTCGGGGTATGTTTGTTGTAGAATTTGAATTTCTTTTGGTGTAAATTTTTGGTTGATAAAATCTGGTATTCTAAAATTTTTCGAAAGTTCTTTCGTTAAAATTTTATTGGTACCTAATTGGCTAAAATTGAAGTACTTATCGCAAGTTTTTTGGTAATATTTAATAGCGTTATTTTCATAATCAGCAAAGCCAAGCCAACCATCTATTATGTAAGGTTTTTCATCTGCAACATAAGTCACCATATGATCAATGAGTTGTCCATCTGGAGTAATTAGGTTACGCATTTGAGCATTTTTAATACCATTTGCTTTTGCAATTAGTGTTGTTAGTTCTGCAATTTCTGAACAATTTCCAACACGAGCACTTATTAATGGGTCAACGATGCTTTTTAATTTTTTTGTGAAGTTATTAGCGTACATAAAATTGCCAAATTGCAAACTTCGTATAGCTCCTATGTATGCAGATATATTTATGAATAGATTCTTAAATTTGGGATCTTTAGCTGAATTTAATCCAGCTAATAGTGTGTTTGAAGTTCGAGGGTAACAAAAATTTGCTCGCCTTGCTATATTATCAGCAACGCGTATTGTTTTATTTCTGGCTGTGAATGTTTGATTATTATAATTTTGTATTTCCATTTGTGAATCTTTTTGTCTTTGTTCTAAATTTTAAGATAAAAATTCCAGAAAAGTAATAATTTTAAAATGTTACATTTTGTAAAATAGCGATAAATAGTGCGCAAATATAAAAAGTATATATTTTTTATATATATAATACCGAACATAATGAGGTTTTGATGCGTACTCATTCTAGACATTGTGGAAACCAATTCTTTTGGAATCCAGTAAATTACAATATCCAGAATAATAGATTCAATGCGGCGCCAATTTGGGGTCGTCAAAATTCTTATGGTTTCGGTTTTGGTGGAGGGTTTATCCCTTTTTGTGGTGGGTTTGTTAATAATTTTAGAAATATGATGTTCGGCAGACCAATGAATAATTGGTTTGGAGGTATGTATGGTTTGGGGTGTAACAATCAGTTTGGGTATCAACCAAATTGGTTTGGGTTTAATCTAAGTAGTTGGCTTATGCCAAGATTTAATTGGTTTGGTATGAATAATTATACTATGCCATTTAATAATACTTATTGCTTGAATCAGTATCAGTATGGAAATGGTTTATTCAATGGTTCAATAGCTCAAACGGATACTTTTATTAGAACTGGTGGTAATAATTCTAATACTGTTGTGTCGCAAAATGCTGATGCGTCGGGAAAACAGGAAAATGCTACAGATGTCGCTACTGTTAATACTCCATCAAATACTTCTGTACAAACTAATAATGGTAATAGTTCTGTAAAACCTGCAACTACGCAACCTGTTGTACCAAAAATAGAGTTTGAGACTAATGATGAATATAATTCTCTTGATAAAAAGATAAGGGATGAAATGGAGCATATTGCAAAAGATGTTCTTGATAAGTATTTGAAAACTGGAGAATTTAAAAAGCAAGATTTACTTATTGAAAGGGTTGATGCTGTTATTACAAATGTTGATATATCTGGTAAATATAGTTTAAGTACAGGGACGGGTAATGATTATCGTCTTGAAAATGGCGATATTATGCGTGTTGCAGATGGAACAATCATTACAATGAAATTCACTCATAATAATAAAGAGTATCAAATAAAATTAAAGTCTAATCAATTGCCGATCGGTGAAGCTCAAGCATATGTTGAAAAACGAGATGTTTCGTTAAGTTTTGTAACGTAAAATATCGTAAATATTAAAGTTTTTAGAAAATGTGCCGTTATTAAAACCAAGTGAAGTAATAATTATCTATCTAGAAAGGAGAATTTACAATGGTAGATCGTGTACAAGGAATAGGTACTAATCCTATCGGAGATATTCCACCGGCAAGTAGTGATACAACAAAAGTTTCAAAGTCAAATGATGTTGTATGGCATTCTCTTGATAAAATTAAAAAAGATAATGTAATTTCTGCATCTGAAATGGGAGTAGAAGAAGATTTACAAAAAATATTGGAAGAGTTGCCAAAATCTGTATCTACAACTGCAGGCAGTAATGCAAAAAGAGATATAGAAAACATCGTAAACAGATTACTTATGAAAAATGTTGATCTTAGTAAATTAGATCATGATGCGGCTAGTAAAGAAGTAGCAATGATTAAAAAAGATGTTGCAGCTCTTAAAGAAATTGTAAAATTATTAAAGAAAGATGAAGAAATTGGTACTCACGAATTTAGAAAATTGAAACTTAATAGTGAAACGTCTAAAAAAGCTGTAGATCCAAAACATAACGCAGAAGCAGAGATGTATAAAGCGTTAGAAAAAGCTGTTGATTTAGCGATGAAAAATGGTGGTACGGTTGATGAAACTCAGATCCCAATTGAAACTACTGAAGATTTAGAAATCTTGAATATTGATACATCTGCTAAGTTTAAACTCGCTACAGGTACTGATAATGATTCAAGGACAACAGAAGGTATTTTTAGATCCGCAGATGCGATTGTTGTGACAATTACTTATCGTTATGGTGATACAACGTATGAAATCAAGTCGCGAACAGATAGAACTCCTGATGGTTATCAGGCTAATTATGTTGAGCCTCGAGAACTTTCTATTACTGAACGAAAGAACGATGAGAAAAAGT
Organism: Candidatus Gastranaerophilaceae bacterium; assembly: GCA_045613725.1. Lineage (GTDB taxonomy): Bacteria > Cyanobacteriota > Vampirovibrionia > Gastranaerophilales > Gastranaerophilaceae > Zag111. The sequence continues at coordinate 12,452 of JAZLBN010000100.1, read as the reverse complement.
TTGATTAGATAAGAAGGATGCGAAAGCATCCTTCTTTTAATTTTAGCTAAATTTTTACGTAACAAAATGTATAAATTGCTCAATATGTGCGTGTGTTTTATTCGTTTATTATGTATAATATTGCATGAATTTAATATAATACGTGTAAAAAATACAATTAATATAGGGAGAAGGAATTATGACAGAGGCAGTATTAAATAAAAATAATATATACCCGATTTCAGAATTCGTTTCTGGTAAATGGAATCAAGAAATTAATGTTAGGGATTTTATTCAACGAAACTATACATTATATGAAGGTGATTCTTCATTTTTAGCTGAACCAACAGAAGCTACAAAAAAATTGTGGCAAGATTGTTGTGATTTGTTCCAAAAAGAAAGAGAAAATGGTGGAGTTGTTGATATGGATACAAAAGTTGTATCCTCAATTGTTTCGCATGGTGCCGGTTATATTGACAAAGATTTAGAAACGATAGTTGGTTTGCAAACGGATGCACCTTTAAAGCGTTCTATGCAACCTTTTGGTGGTATTAGAATGGCTGAAGGTGCATGCAAAGCTTATGGTTATCAAGTAGATTCAGAAGTTTCAGAAATATTTACAAAATACAGAAAAACTCATAACCAAGGTGTGTTTGATGTGTACACTCCTGAGATGAAAGCTGCAAGACATTCTGCGATTATTACAGGTTTGCCTGATGCATATGGTCGTGGTCGTATTATTGGTGACTATAGAAGGGTAGCTTTATATGGTATCGATAGATTAATAGAAGATAAAAAAGAACAATTCAAGTCTTTAGAAGGCGAAATGACTCCTGAAAAAATGCAATTAAGAGAAGAAATTTCAGAGCAAATTCGTGCATTAAAGGAAATGATTGAACTAGGTAATATCTATGGGTTTGATATTTCAAAACCTGCAAGAAATTCCAAAGAAGCTATTCAATGGTTGTATTTAGGGTACTTATCTGCAGTTAAAGAACAAAACGGTGCAGCAATGTGTATTGGTAGAACTTCTACATTCTTAGATATATACATCGAAAGAGATTTAAAAGAAGGTATTATTACTGAATCTGAAGCTCAGGAAATGATAGACCATTTTATTATGAAATTAAGACTTGTAAAATTTGCAAGAACCCCAGAGTATAATGAATTGTTCTCAGGTGATCCTACTTGGGTTACTGAGTCAATTGGTGGTGTAGGTATTGATGGTAGACCATTGGTAACAAAGAACTCTTTCAGATATCTACATACATTGGAAAACTTAGGATCAGCTCCAGAACCAAATTTAACTGTTCTTTGGTCAAAAAATTTGCCTTACAATTTTAAAAGATATTGTGCGCATATTTCAATTAAAACTTCATCAATTCAATATGAAAATGATGATTTGATGAGGGTTACGCATGGTGATGATTATGCTATTGCTTGTTGTGTATCATCAATGGTAGTTGGTAAAGAAATGCAGTTCTTTGGCGCTAGAGCAAATCTTGCAAAATGCTTATTATACGCTATTAACGGTGGTGTAGATGAAAGATTGAAAGAGCAAATTGGCCCTAAGTATAGACCTATCACATCTGAATATCTTGAATTTGATGAAGTTATGGATAGATTCGATAATATGATGGAGTGGCTTGCAGGTTTGTATGTGAATACATTAAATGTTATTCATTATATGCATGATAAATATTGTTATGAAAGAGCTCAAATGGCACTTCATGATAGGGATGTAAAACGCTATTTTGCAACTGGTATTGCTGGTTTATCTGTAGTTGCAGATTCACTTTCTGCAATCAAGTATGCAAAAGTTAAAACTATAAGAGATGAAAATGGTATTGTAGTGGATTATGATGTTCAAGGTGATTTCCCGAAATATGGTAATAACGATGATAGAGTAGATCAATTGGCTGTAGATTTGATTAAAAACTTTATGGCTAAAATTAGAAAACATTATACTTATAGAAACTCAATTCCTACAATGTCAATTCTGACAATTACATCAAATGTAGTTTATGGTAAGAAAACGGGTAGTACACCTGACGGTAGAAAAGTTGGTGTACCTTTAGCTCCTGGTGCAAATCCTATGCACGGCAGAGATATGAATGGTGCAGCTGCATCATTGGCTACAGTAGCTAAATTACCTTTTGATGATGCTCAAGACGGTATATCAAATACTTTTTCAATTATTCCAAATGCATTAGGTAAAGATGATGTATTTATGGGTGATTTGAATGTTTGTTTTGATTGCGGTTGTGCTACTGCAGATTTAATTTAGAAAAGGAGGAAAATATGCCAACAACAAGTCAAGAAGATAATTTAATAAGTTTATTAGATGGATATGTAGAAAAAGGTGGACATCATTTGAATGTGAATGTATTTAATCGTGAAACCTTACTTGAGGCACAGGCTCATCCTGAAAAATACCCACAGTTAACAGTGAGAGTTTCAGGGTATGCTGTTAATTTTACAAAGTTGACTAAAGAACAACAAAATGATGTAATTTCTAGAACATTTCACGGTTCGTTATAGAATTCAAATACACTTAAAAGGCAGGGAGCATCAATGTTTCCTGTCTTTTAGGTTGACAAATATTGAAAATATGTTATATTAGGTTTGTTGTATATGTTTAGGTTAGATAAAGAGAGGTTAGTTATGGAAGAAACTATGGAATTTGTAAACAATTCTGGTCAAGGTAAAGGTACTGTTGTTCCTGTTGGAGTTAAAGGATATAACTGGGGTGCTTTCACTCTAAGTTGGATCTGGGGTATAGGTAACTCAACTTGGATTACATTCACTATGTTTGTAGCGTGTTTAGTTGCGATTGTTCCTATTGTTGGCTGGTTGGTTCCATTAGGTTTATGTATTTGGTTTGGTCTAAAAGGTAATGAATGGGCTTGGCAAAACAAAAAATGGGACAGTTTAGAGCATTTTCATAAAGTTCAAAAAACTTGGGCTACAGTGGGTTTGATTTTATTCTTGCTTAATATCGCATTGTCTGTGGTAATCGTAGTTCTTGGTGGTCTTGTATCTATGATGGGCTCATCATCGTAATAAGTTTGTTGAATATAAAAAGAGGGTAGGTTTATTAATCTATCCTCTTTTTTGTATTAAAATGAATATATGGATGAGCAAATTTTAGGGAATATACATTCAATAGAAACTTGTGGAACTGTGGATGGACCGGGGATTAGGTTTGTTGTCTTTTTGCAAGGTTGTCCTATGCGTTGTTTATATTGCCATAATCCTGATTCTTGGGAGATGAATTCAGGAACTAAGATGTCTGCTAATGAAATTATTACTCGTTATAAAGGTGTTAAAGAGTTTTGTAAGGGTGGAATAACTGTCACTGGTGGCGAACCGTTAATGCAAATTGATTTTGTGACGGAATTGTTTAAATTAGCAAAAAAAAATAATATACATACAGCGCTTGATACGTCGGGTATAACATTTACTATTGAAAATATTAAAAAATTTGAGTTGTTGATAGAATATACTGATATTGTTTTGCTCGATGTAAAACATATAAATGATGATGAACATAAAAAGCTTACATCTCATTCGAACAAAAGTATTTTAGAATTTGCTAAATATTTATCTGATAAGCAGAAACCTATGTGGGTTCGTCATGTTGTTGTCCCTGAGATTACATATAATAAAGAATATTTATTTGAGTTGGGTAAATTTTTAAAAGGTTTGAAAAATATAACAGCATTAGATATTTTACCTTATCATAGTATGGCAATTTCAAAATATAAAAAGTTGGGTATGGAATATCCGTTATCTCATATTCCTCAATTAACAAAAGAACAAGCTTTACAGGCGAGAAATTGGATTATGGAAGGTTTTAAGTATAATGCGTAAATAATACTGTAATTTGGCGCAAACCTATTTTATTGTATCGTACTGTAACGAAAATATTGAAAAATTTTGTAATTTATAGGACAATTTTTCTGTGTAGCTAAAAATGTTATTTGGAAGTTATACGGAAATATGAAAATAAATACGGAGATAAAATAAATGGATATCTTTTCAATATTCACCCTGTGCGGAGGTTTAGCATTTTTCTTGTATGGGATGATGGTTATGTCTGCAGGTTTGGAAAAAATTGCAGGCGGTAAGATGGAAAAAATGCTTGAAAAGATGACTTCTAACCCTCTAAAAGCTCTTGTTTTAGGTGCGGGTATAACTATTGCGGTGCAAAGTTCTTCAGCTGTTACTGTAATGCTTGTTGGTTTTGTTAACTCTGGTATTATGAAGTTGTCTCAAGCTATTGGCGTGATTATGGGTTCAAATGTTGGAACTACAATTACTTCTTGGATTTTGAGTTTGTCAGGTATTCAGAGTACAAATTTTTTCATAAGATTATTAAAACCAGAATCGTTCACACCTATATTAGCGTTAATAGGTGTAATAATGATTATGGCTTCAAAAGCAAATACATCTAAACAGAAAAATTTAGGAACTTTTTTTGTTGGTTTTGCAGTACTTATGTTTGGTATGGGTTTGATGTCAAATGCAATGAGTCCATTGGCGGATGATCCACGATTTGGACAAATTTTAACAGCTTTTACTAACCCTATTTTCGGTTTGTTAGTAGGTACTGTTGTTACTGCAATTATTCAAAGTTCAGCAGCATCTGTTGGGATGCTACAAGCTTTATCTATGACAGGTAGTGTATCTTATGCTATGGCTGTTCCTATTATTGTAGGTCAAAATATTGGTACTTGTATTACTGCAATTATATCAAGTATTGGTGTTAATACTAACGCTAAACGTGTTGCAGTTGTTCACGTTGCGTTTAATGTGTTGGGAGCATTAATATTTTTACCTATTTATCATTTTGGACATTATTTGATAAGTTACCCGTTTGCCGAATCAATAAATCCTTTTGGTATCGCTGTTGTTCATTCTATTTTTAACGTAGCTACAACTGTTGTGTTATTCCCATTTGCTAAAATGTTAGAAAAATTAGCGATGTATGTAGTTAAGGATGAACAAGAAGAAGAAGATGTAATCATTGATGAGAGATTGTTAATGACTCCGTCTTTTGCGATTACTCAATGCTATAAAGTTACAGCGACAATGGCAAAAGTAACAAGAGAAACTCTTGTGATGTCTGTTAGGATGCTAAAGCAGTATAATCCTAAAATTGCTGAAGTAATTAATAAAAATGAAGTCTTAATTGATAAGTATCAGGATACTTTGGAGTCATTTTTGCAAAAACTTTCAGGACGAGAATTGTCAGATGAAGATAGTAATAAAATTTCTCAATTAATTCTTTCGATTTCTGATTTTGAAAAGATTGCAGACCATTCTATTCATATTTTAAATATTGCTCAAAAAATGAATCGTAAAGAATGGGAATTGTCACCTGAAACTATTGAAGAGTTAAAACACGTTGTAAATGCAGTTAAAGAAGTGTTTGACGTGACAGTTAATGCGTTTGTTGGTCATGATTTGAATATGGCATATCATGTAGAACCATTAGAGCAAGTTGTTGATGATATTGCTTATTTTGCGAAGAAAAACCATATTAAACGTGTTAAAAAAGATAAATCTCACATTAAAAGAGGTTTTGTCTATGCTGAAATTTTGAATGATTTAGAAAGGATTTCTGATCACTGTTCGAATATTGCGACAAATATTATTCAATCGATTCATTCTTCAATTCCTAAACATATTTTACGTAGTCAATTAAAGGCTGCAGATGTTGGAGAATTTCAAGCAAAAGTTGATGCGTTTAGAGAAAAATACGCTGTTGAACCTGTTGTTTTTAATAAGGAGTAAATTATGCCAATAGCGTTAGAATTAGATAATGATAATAAAACTTTAGAACTTTGTTATAAAGTAGCAGTTGGTGAAAGTGATAAGCAGTATTACTTAAAGCCTGCGGCAATGCTAAGTTATATGCAAGATATTGCTGCTAAAGGTATAAATCATTATGATCCTAAATATTGTTGGGATGAATTGTATAAAAAAGGACGAGGGTGGTTTTTAACTCGTTATAGAATAGAGTTTGAAAACTATCCACTTCATGTTTCAGAAATTAGATTTGTTACAGAAAGTCGTGGTTGCAATAGAATGAATGCTTACCGTGATTTTGAGGCATATGATAATGAATCTGGGAAACTCTTAATGAGAGGTGCTTCAGCTTGGTTAATGGTAGATTTGATAGATAAATCTATATTGAATATTCATAATGAATATCCTGATTTTCCATTATACGAAAAACGTGAAGATGATTTATCTTTAAATAAAGTTCGTTTGTTTGAGCTTCCTGATTCAGAGAAATTGTTCCATGTTAGGTATGATGATTTAGATATAAATAATCATGTGAATAATACTGTTTATATTACTTGGGCAATGGAAGCTTTGGATTATGAATTTAGAACTTCACATGTATTAAAATCTTTGGATATCAATTTTAAACATGAAGTTAGCTATGGAGAAGATGTTTTGTCTCAAGTAAGGTATGACAAAGAAAATTTAGTGACAGAACATGTTGTAAAGAATGCTCGAACTGGTGATGAATTATGTCTTTTGCGAGCTGAGTTCGTTAAAATTTAGCAAAAAATACAAATTTATGTTATAATACCATTTGGACATAAAATGTTAGACAATAAGGGAGAAAACCTATGATGAGAGAAAATGTTTTATCGCTATTAGAGAAGAATACAAAACTGCACGGTGAAAGAATTGCTCTAGGTAAACGTAATAAATATGGTTGGAAAGAATTAACATATAAAGGTTTAGGTCTTTTGACTAAACAATTTGCAAATTATTTAATCAACGATTTGCAGTTGCAAAAAGGTGAAAAAATGGCGGTGTTATCTGAATCAATGCCAGAATTAGGAGCGTGTTTGTTTGCTTCTGTAATTTCTGGTTTGGTATCAGTACCTTTAGATATAAAATTAACTATTTATGAAATGGAATCAATACTATCAAGTTGTGAACCAACAGTATTAGCTGTTTCTCAAACTTATGTTGAGATGGCGTATGAATTGCAAAAAAGAATTCCATCTATCAAGCATTTGATTTTGTTGGATGAGCCTAAGTATGATTCAAACCTTGTTAGTATTTATTCAATGCCATCTGGTGGCACTTGTAAATGGCGCCACAGATCTTTAAAAGATACTGCATTAATTATTTATACCTCTGGCACTACAGGAGCTCCAAAAGGTGTTCAAACAACATTTGGAAATATGTTAACTCAAGTTTCAATAATTTCTAAGATTCTTCCTGAGATAATGCCAAGTGATTGTGTAAACTTGTTGTCAATTTTACCAATGAATCATTTGTTTGAGTTAACTGTTGGCTTTTCAACATTTTTGAATAGAGGATCTTCAATTTTCTATCCTCAGAGTTTAAAGCCAAATGATGTTATGGCAGATATGCGAGAAAAACAAATTCATTTTATGATTGTTGTTCCTGCATTTTTAAAACTACTAAAATCAACTATAGAATCAGATATTAGATCTTGGTCAGAAGATGAAAGATTGTTGTTTGAAAAATCTTATGCTGCTGCAGAGTATATTACAGATACTAGTATTAAACGCCAGTTATTCAAGAGCATTTTGGCAAAATTTGGTGGTAATTTCTATGGTTTTATGACTGGTGGTGCGCCACTTGATCCTTCTGTAGGTGAATTCTTTGAGAGAATAGGTATTAAGATTTATCAAGGTTATGGTTTGTCAGAAACAAGTCCAGTAATTTCTTTTGATCACGGAGAAGATAGAAAATTGTTATCAGTTGGTCCGGTATTGGATACTTTTGAAGCAAAAATTGACCCAGAAACTGGTGAATTATTGGTAAAAGGGCCGTCAGTAATGAAGGGATATTATAATAATCCGGAATTAACAGCTACTGTTTTGGACCCAGACGGTTGGTTCCATACAGGAGATATTGCAGAGTTCGATCAAGATGGTAGATTGTATATTACAGGTCGTATAAAAAATATGGTTGTTTTATCAGGTGGTAAAAAAGTGTTTCCTGAAGAAGTTGAAGCTGTATTGGAAAATAATTCTAATTTCGCTGAAATTTGTGTTTTTGGTATGACTCGTAAAAACGGAGCAAAAGATGGTACTGAAGAATTGATGACAGTTGTTGTACCAACTGCTGAAGTCCTAGAAAGATATACTAATGATGATGAGTTACACGCATTTATAACTCACGAAGTGAAAGAATTATCTGTAAGATTGGCTTCATACAAGCGTCCGGTAAATATTGTTGTAAGGAAAGAACCTCTACCAAGAACCGCAACTCGTAAGGTTAAAAGGAATGTGGTTAAGGAAGAAACTTTGGCGGTTCATTCTTAATAAGTATACTAAAAAGGTACGCATCAAGCGTACCTTTTTTATCGAGGTTGTTATTGTATTTGAGTTTAGTTTTCTTAAGTTTTATTGTCAGTAGTGTCTTTTTTCTCTTTATGGTCAGAGAAACCTAATAAATTTAGGACAGGGTGAATTAGTGGATGAGAAACAATTGGAGCTACTATTGCTAATCCTGTTATAGAACCGAAAATAGAGCTACCTTCAATAACGCCTTTTGCAAGGTTTTCGTTAATGTTTTCTCGTATAAATTTATCTCCTGTCGAAATTTTACTATTAAGTTCTTCTATTTTTACAATTTTTTGAGCTTCATCTAGTTTTTGAAATTTTAAAAAATCTTCTGGGGTTTTAAAAGCTTTAAAAACAGCCTCATCTTTAAACATTTTTCTTGCAATTTTAAATGCGCCTTTTTTAAATACAGGTATAATTAAAGCAAGATAAATTCCCAAGCAAGTCATTTGGTATAAGAATTCTTTCATTGCTGAGAATTTTTTTGTGTCTTTATCGATTTGCTTATCAAGTAATATAAAACTTGGGCGCCCTGCAGCTTTTAAACAAGTTTCAATAGTAACTTGTGTTGCTGTACTTTGAGTCATATTGAATAATGTAGGGTTTGATAAAATATTTTGAATCATACTAACCTATCCTCATTCCTGAATTTGTAAAACTAGCAATACTTACTTTTGGTAAAGTTGTATAGGCTTTTGCAGGGTTACCAGTTTGAGTGATTTGTGTTTTTTGTTGAGGTTCGATTTCTGCAGTGTTGGATATAACGTCAAGTCTTGCAGGTTCAACAACTTTTTCTTTTTTCTTGTTCTTGTTAAAAATCCTTTCTGTAAAAGGTTTAACTACAACTGAGCATAATCCTGGAATAACAAGTAATGCAGCAACACAGACACCTAAGAATTTAAGGTTATGTTTTGCCATTGCAGCTTTTGCTGGGTCTTTGCATAAAGCTGATCCCTTTGAAGCTAACCATCCGCAACCAATATATGTAGGAATAGCTATAACTTCTGTCATTCCTTCTCTTAATGCAGCATATTTCTTAGTTTCAGGCGCTTCTTTTTTATCCATCATTGTAAATAATGGTCTAAATATACCTTTTGCAATAGCAATTCCGACAACTACATATGTCGGATCGTTATTTTTACCTAAGTTTTCTAAAGCTTTTTTTAAAAATTTATGATTTGCCATTATCTCTACTATTTATATATTTTGCTTGGTTAATGTAGTTTGTTCTATTTGTAATTTTAAAACAAAATAAGATATTTTTTGTTATTTTGTTATTAAATTTTACAATTTAGTATTTGAAGCAAGTTTTGTCGTGGTCGTCTATGATTCCAATTGCTTGTAAATACGAATATATTATTATTGTTCCAACGTATTTCATTCCTCGTTTTTTTAAGTCTTTAGAAATTTTGTCAGATAGTGGTGATGAAACTATTATTTCTCCAGTGGTATTTTTAATAATTTTATTATTAGTGAACCCCCAAATGTAATTAGAAAAGCTTCCGAATTCTTTTTGAATATTTATAAATATTTTTGCATTACTTATTGTTGCTGTAATTTTATTTCTGCATCTGATAATTTTTTCGTTTGAAACAAGTTGTTGTATTTTAGTATCATTATAATTGGCAACGATATTAACTTCAAAATTATCAAAAGCTTCTCTAAAAGCTTCACGTTTTTTTAAAATAGTTAACCACGATAAGCCAGCTTGAAAGGATTCTAATGCAAGAAGTTCAAAAAGTTCCTTGTCGTTATATTTTGGGATCCCCCATTCTTCATCGTGGTATTTTTTGTATATTTCAGATTTTTCATCCACCCAAAAACATCTTTTCATAAAGTTATTATACAAATAACATAAAATTTTTTGTATCAATCTTTTCATATTGGTAAATATATTGTATAATTTTTGTATTAAAAGTTGGGGGAGATATATGAATAATAAGAAAAATTTGTGTTTGTTAATGTTTGTTATGATGTTAGGAGCTTGTGAATTTTCTAATAATGCTTTTGCAACCGAGGTTGAAAATGTTCCTGTTGCTATTTCTGAGTCAGAGCAAGAAGAAATTAAAGCGACAAGAGGTACTATAAACAAAGCTGAAGATGCTATTGAAAACAAAGATTATCAAACAGCTATAAAATATTTAACTGGTTATATTAATTTGAAACAAAATAAGTATGAAGTTTATAAGATGAGGGGTGAAGCTTATTATGCATTACGTCAATATAAACTTGCTCAAGCTGATTTTGAAAAAGCAATTGCTTTGAAAATAGAAGATGACAAATTTATTACAAATACGAAAGTTCTAGGTGCTATCGTTTTAGGCGCTGACAAACAAGCTCAATATCAAAATCCTGAATTAGGTGAATTGTATGCACTTTTAATGTACGCTCAAAAAGCATTAAATAATCCTTCTTATTTGAATGCTTATGATAAAGCTATTGAATACAGTTCACATATTTATTTACCAAAGCCAAAACGTGAGGATATGACCAAAATTAATTGTCCACAAAAATATGGTAAATTATTGAATCCTCAAGGTGTGGATGTTTATATTACTAATGCTTTAAATGAAATCGAAAAAGGTCATTATGATGAAGCTGTTTATGAAATTGTTAAAGTAACTTCAGATTATTCAAATTATTATTTAGGGCACTATTTGATGGGTGTTGCAATGATTGGTCTTGGAAAATATGATGAAGCTCTTCAGGCATTTAAAACATCATTAGATTTGAATCCAAGTGATTTTGAATCTTTAGCAAGTATTGGGTATTTATATTATATTAAAGCGGAAAAAACTTTTGATTTTTCTAATGCAGTAAAATCTATTGAATATTTTAACAAAGCAATTTCTTTAAACTCAAATTGTAATACGTATTATTACTATATAGGTTTGAATAATCTATTGATGGGGGATTATGATTCTGCGATAGACAATTATAACATTGCGATAAAATATAATTCAAATGACTATAATAGTATGTATTATAAGCTTGTTTCACAATATATGAATAAAGATTATTCTTCGGTTGTGACAGGTTGTGCAAATTTATTATTAAGACATCCTTCAAATTATAATTCTGTTTTGTATTTAAGAGCGTTAGCTTATTATAATTTAGGCGATAAATCTTCTGCTATGTCAGATTTGGAAAAAGTTTATAACAATATTAATGATATGCATAATGAAGATTTAAATGTTTTATCTAAAAAGGAACAAACTTTAAGTAATTATCTATATTATTTAAAAGCTCAAATATTGAAAGATAATGGCTTAGGGGTGAAGGCTGATTTGATGTATGCATATAAAAACCATATAATTATGCAATTGGCGGATGTAAATGATATTAAATCTAAAAATATTAGATTAACTGAAAGAGAAGTTGAAAATCAATATGATTATATAAGAACTACATTTAGTAATTTGAATCCTAGTTTTGAATATCTAAACCCTGATTATAAACTTGTGCAAATGGCTGAATATGTTTCTAGTGATAATGTTGTAAAACCTCAAATGATATTAACAACTATTTCAGTGGATGCAACTGCTGATGATTCGAATTCTTTAGCTCAAATTCTTGCAACTCAATCTTATGTTCCATCTGTTGAAGAAATTCAACAAGAAACAGAACAAGTTGTTGATCAAGTTGTAGAAAAAGTAGAAGAAGTTCAACAAGAATCAGAGCAAGTTGTTGAACAGGTTGAAGAAAAAATTGAAGACGTTCAACAAGAAACAGAGCAAGTTGTTGAACAAGTTGCTGAAAAGGTTGAAGTGGTTGTTGAAACAGCTCCTGCAATTGTTGGAAAACACGCAAAAGTTGACTTAGAAGAGTTTAATACTGTTAAACCTAGAAAAACTTTGACAATAAAAGAAGGTGATGAAGTTATTGAATTTAAACCAGAAACATTAAGCGAAAAAGTTTCGCCAAATAAGCAAGATGTCCTAGATGTTTCGAATGATTCTAAAAGTCAGATTCTTGATGCGATTGTTAAAAATCAACAGCAGGTAGAGACAACAGTAGATCAAAGTAGTTCAAATGCTGATAAAACCGTAGATGTTAATATAACAAAAACTGAATTTACAACAAATGAATCTGCGGATAATCAAAAAACTGCACTTGAGGCTGAAT
>JAZLBN010000099.1:0-11613 GCA_045613725.1 Candidatus Gastranaerophilaceae bacterium | reverse complement strand
GAAATAGAAGAAAGTTATTTAATATACAAAGAACTTGAAGAACCAATGACAAATGATAAAAATTTCTGGTGGCAATTTTCTGATATTTACAAAGCTAAAAAAGATATTTATAACCAAGTGCTATGTATCAAAAATGCACTAGACTTGGAGGAAGAATAATATGGCTAAAATATCAGTAGTTTTACCTATATACAATGTCGGGAAATACCTAGAAAAATGTCTTGAAAGCATTCAAAACCAAACTTTCAAAGACTTCGAAGCCATATGTGTTGACGATTGCGGAACAGATAATTCTATCGAAATTGCACAAAGATTTATCGAAAAGGATTCTCGATTTAAACTCGTTAGGCACGAACACAACAGAGGACTTTCTGCAGCTAGAAACACCGGTATAGATATTGCAACCGGAGAATATATTGTATTTATAGATTCTGATGATTGGGTCGAACCAACTTTACTTGAAAAAATTCTTGAAGGATTTAAAGAAGCAAAAACTGATAGTGTATGGTTTAACGCCTACGTTCATGAAAACGCAACAGGTCAAACTTCTTTTCTAGCAAACAATTTAGCAACAAATTCTACTATTAAATTAGACGCTAATAATCTTGCAAATTTTCCAAACTATTCTTGGAATAAAGCCTTTAAATTATCAAAATTAAAAGAAACAAATGTAAGATTCACAGAAGGTTTATACTTTGAAGACTCAGATTTCTACTACAGAATATTCACAAAAATCACTGAAATATTCTTAATACAACAACCCTTATACCACTACCAATTAAGAGAAAACTCTATTGTAACAGGTAACCAAAATGCTGAGAAAAAATATGAAGATTTATTCCAAATAACAATAAATTTATATCACTTTTTCAAAGAAAATAATATTTTTGAACAAAATAAAAAAATCTTACTAGAATATTTTACCCAAATTATTATTCCAGTAAAAATAGAAAAACGTAGAAAACAAATAACACAATTAGCTAAAAAAGTATTAAAAGAAATTGATTTTCCAAATAGCTACACAGATTTAAAATTATAAGTTCAAAATGTTTATTTTATTAACATTTTTAGCCTTTTACCACTTGCGATATATTTTAACATGATATAATATAACTGTTAATTGATAGGGAGAGTTGTGTTATGTCAAGTTCTTATGAAAGATATAAAAGAAAACGAGCATCAAAAGAGCACTCAAAAGAGCGTCATAAAAAAAATGCTATAACTAACTTTTTTTCAAACTTAAAAATGTTTGTCATTATAACTACAGCATTTTGTTTAGCAGGATTTACTGCGCTAAATTTATATTTATCATCACTTCCACCTATTGAAAACTTAGAAGATTACAAACCAAATATTGTAACAAAATTCTATTCTTCAGATGGCGAAGTAATCAAAACATTTACTGCATACACATACGATAGAATCGACTTAAAAGATGTACCAGAAGAATTAAAAAAAGCACTTATAGCAACCGAAGATAAAAACTTTTATAGACATAACGGATACGATGTTGTAGGTATTATTCGTTCTTCTATCCAAAACGTAATTGCTGGACAAACAGTACAGGGTGCGAGTACTCTAACCCAACAACTTGCAAGAATTTTATTCTTATCAAATGAGAGAACATTAACTAGAAAAATAAAAGAACTTGAAGTTGCTGCTAGAATTGAAAAAACCATTTCTAAGGATCAAATTTTAGAAATGTACCTAAATAATGTTTATTTAGGTGCTGGAGCATACGGAGTTTCTGCAGCATCAAAAATATATTTCAATAAAAAACTTAATCAATTAACATTGCCTGAACTTGCACTTATTGCAGGTTTACCTCAGGCACCTTCTGTTTATAACCCATACAATAGCAAAAAACTTGCAGTAAGAAGACGTAACCAAGTATTAAAAAGAATGCTAACAATGCGTTACATAACAAAAGACGAATACGAAAAAGCTGTAAATTCAGAATTAGTACTAAGCTCAGTACCACAAATATACACAACAAATAAAGCACCTTATTTTAGTGACTATGTAGTCAAAGAAATGCAAAAATTAGGATTTACAGAAACTGACATCATTCATGGTGGTTATAAAGTTATAACAACACTAGATTCAAAAGCTCAAGAAACAGCTAATGAATCAATCTTGAGAAATATGAAAGCTTGGGGTTTAACAAACAAATCTCACCAAGCTGCAGTATTCTCATTTAGCCCAATTAACGGAAAGATTCTGGTATATGCAGGAGGTAAAAACTACGGAGAAACTCAATATGACAGAGTTACACAAGCAATCAGACCACCAGGATCTGCATTTAAACCAATTGTATATGCTGCCGCTATGGAAAAAGGAATTTCTCCAAATGACTTAGTAGATGATAGTCCTGTTACTATTGGAAATTGGTCACCTCATAACTACAGCCACAAATACAGAGGGAAAATACCAGTATACAAAGCACTAATGGTTTCATCAAACGTATGTGCAGCCAGAATGATTCAAGAAGTCGGTATACGTTCGGTAAAACAATTGGCTACTGTTCTAGGGTTAACAACACCACTTGAATATGATTACACAATTTCACTTGGTTCAAATGGAGTTAAATTATTTGAATTTGTAAGAGCTTACGGAGCTTTTGCAAATGGTGGATATGTAGTTCAACCATATGCAATTGAAAAAATTGAAGACCCAAGGGGTAGAGTACTATATAGAGCAGGAAAAACAAAATCTACACACCAATTAAGCCTAAAAACAGCTGCAGAAATGACTGCAATGATGAAAACCGTTATCATTTCAGGAACAGGTACAGCAGCTAATATTGGTAAACCTGCAGCAGGAAAAACTGGAACAACTGATGATTATAAAGATGCGTACTTCGTAGGCTATACACCAGACATTGTAACAGGTGTTTGGGTTGGTGATGACAACAACAAGAAAATGGGTGGACTAACAGGAGGTACTGTTCCTGCAAAAATTTGGAAAGAAGTTATGACAGTTGCAACAAGAGATCTTGGAGCAAATGACTTTGATTACCCACAAATTGACCTTGATAATTACACAAAAAATGATAATAGCGTGATTAAAATAATTGGGGATGATGAAAACCCTTCAAATGAAGGTAAAGAAGTTATAGTTCCAACACCAGCTACAACAGTGGCACCTGATACATCAAAAAACTCTGAAGACACAAAAGAACTTGTTGATAACGTAGTTAAAAAGGCAGAAGAAAAAGCTTCAAAAGAAACTAAAGAAAATAAAAAAGAAGAAAAAAATGCGCCAACGCCAAATAGCAACCCTGTAACAAAAAGCGCACCAATACCAATGGCAGTTCCTGAAAGTTTAAGATAATTATGAAAAACACGAATCAAAACAATATTTTAGCAATAAATTTTGGAGGTATAGGAGATGAAATCTTCTTTCTACCGACTTTGATTTCTTTAAAAAAACAGTTTCCAGATTCAAAAATAACTCTAGCACTCGAACCACGTAGCAAAAGTATTACAGATTTAACCGATATAATTGATGAGACAATACTAATCAATCCAAAAGGCAAAAATAAATACTTTGAAATGTTCAAACTGTTAATAAAAGCAAGACAAGGTAAATTTGACATTGTTATTTCTTCTGGTGGGAATAAACTAATAAGTATACTTTTATTTTTAACAGGAATCAAAGTGCGTTGTGGATATAATACAGGTAAACTGAGTACAAAACTGTTAACTCACGCAGTAACACTTAATAAAAAACAGTACGCTTGCGCAATGTATCACGACCTAATAAGAGATATTACAACTTATAATACAGAACTCCCAGAAATTAAAATTCAAAATAGAGAAATAATTTCAAATTCGATTTTAATCCACCCTGGAGTAAGCAAATTAAGCATTCAAAAAGGATGTATCAAAACTATTACACCAGAAACTTGGGCTCAAACAATAGACTTACTTGTTGCCGAGGGCAAAAAAGTTATACTAACAGGAGGCCCTGATGATAAAGATTGTATAGAAACAATACTAAAAACCGTCAGAACCCAAAACTTTGAAAATCTATACGGCACAACAAAAAATTTAAAAGAATTAGCTGAACTCATCTCATCTTGCGAAACTTTTTTATGTTCAGACTCTGCGCCTTTACATATTGCAGTCGCACTTAATAAAAAAACTTATGTTATCTTTGGACCGACAGATTCTAATACACTAATCCCGAAATCTGAAACTATAATTCCAATAAAAGCAAATGATAATTGCGAATTAAAACCTTGCTTATGGGCTAAACGACAAACAAGCTGCGCAAATTTGGATTGCTTAAAAATAACCCCTCAACAAATAGTTGAAAATTTTCAAACAAAATAAAACTTTAAAAAATGTAAACTTATCATTAATCTATGCAATTTCATAAAAAAATTTTACTTTATATTAATGTAGGTAAGTGTAAAAGGTTATTTTATGGCGTATAGTGGCATAGCTACAATAGGTTTCATAGGAACCAATAGTAATAAAGTCTTTGAACAAGAAGACTGGACTAGAATTCCTGTGCTCACAGGACAGATTATTAACGCCGTAGATGAAGCAACAAAATTAAATACAAAAGTCGCAAGTAAAGCATGTAACTTGGTTACATCCTGCAATAATATGGCTAAAAGTGATAAAATATTCGGTAGCGTATTTAATGCTGGGAAATTTATAAAAAATAATATTAATCCACTTATCATAGCATCTAGTGCAACAAAAGTTATACTTACAAAAAAAGAAGACAGAGAAAAAGCTTTAGTAACTGAAGTTGGTACTATCGGCGGTATGTTTTTAGCTGAAGGATTCATGAAAAAACATTTAGACACCTTCCTAAGAAGCTTGAAACTTAACAAAAAAATACTACCTTTCGTGAAAGGTGCTCTATTCTTAACAGCATCACTGACTGGTTCTTCTTTGGGTAATAAATTAGGTAAAAAAGTTGCAAAAATTTGGGATACCCCATTGGACAAAAATCTTAGAGCACAAAAAGAAAATGAAACCCAACAAAAAGAAAAACCGCTAGAACTTAAAGCTTAAAGACTTGAATATTTTATGTTATAATTTACAAAAACAGGATGGTAAATTATGACAACAATTAAAATAACAAAAATGCAAGGCTGTGGAAACGATTTTGTAATCCTAGATTTTTCGGAATATGAAAAAACTGGATTATCAATGGAAGATTTAGCAAAAAAACTTTGTGACAGAAACTTTGGAATTGGTGCAGATGGTATGATTATACCTGATACTACAGCAAACCAAACAACAGACATCGGTTGGCATTTCTATAATTCTGACGGCTCAACAGCCCAAATGTGCGGTAACGGAATGAGATGTTTTGCAAAATACGTATATGACAAAAAACTTGTTGACAAAAAAGAATTCAGCGTAAAAACACTAGCTGGAATTATAAAACCTGAAATCCAAGATAACGGTACCGTAAAAGTTAACATGGGAACCCCTATACTTGAAGATTCAAAAATACCTTTCAAAGGTGAACGCACAGTAAATATTAAAGATAAAACCTTTGAAATCACTCCTGTATCGATGGGAAACCCTCACTGCATAATTTTTTCAGAAGAAGATCCTCTATTCTTAGCAAAAAATTATGGTCCGGATATGGAAATCCATCCATTTTTCCCAGAAAAAACAAATACGGAATTTGTAAAAGTTATCTCAAAAAATGAAATAGATATGCGAGTATACGAACGTGGTTGTGGTATAACATTGGCTTGCGGAACTGGTGCTTGCGCTAGTGTAGTCGCTTGCGTTTTAAATAACTTAACAGAATCTAAAGTAAAAGTTAATCTGCTGGGTGGGGCTGTAAGTGTTGAATGGAGCGGAACTAAAGACAATACCAATGAAAATATTTTTCTCATCGGTCCTGCTGAATACAGTTTTGTTGCGGAATACATGTTGTAATAATTTATTTTTTTATGATAAGATTTAGATATACACTAGAAAAATAGTAAAAGGAGAAATATTAAAATGAAAAATTATGAATTATTAACAATATTCAAACCAAACTTAGATGCTGAAGAAGTTGATAAAGCAATCGAAAAAATCAATGCGACAGTTGTTGAATTTGGCGGAAACATCGCTTCTACAGACAAAACTGGAAGAAAAAAATTAGCTTATGAAATCCAAAACTTCAGAGATGGTTTCTTCGCTACAACAGTTCTTTCTATTCCAGCTGACAAAATTGCTGAATTCAAAAGACAATTAAGATTAAACGATAGCTTACTTCGTACAATGTTCATCGAAGTATCAGCAAAAGCTTCAGTTTAGTTTATAGTAAGGAAAGAAAAATGACATTAGCAAAAGCAGTAGTTACAGGTATAGTTTATAAAACACCTAAAACAGGTTTTACTCAAAACAATGTTGCTGTATCATCATTTGTTTTAAATGTTGGAACTCAAGAAGAAACATTAGTTAGAGTAATTTCAAAAAGACAATCTTTAGATGAAATCGTTCAAAACCTTTCAAAAAACCAAAAAGTTTTGGTTGAAGGAAGATTACAAAACGGAATCAGCAAAATGGACGATGGTTCTGAAAAGAAAGTTTTTGAAATAGAAGCTTCAACTATTGAACTTATGGGTTCTGGTTCAACATCTTCAGAAAATTCTGATGATGGAGATATATTAACATTTGGCGATATGGAATCTGCTGATGCTAACACAGACGTTTTAATGGATGATGAAGAAGTTCCATTCTAAACTCGTCAATAAAAAAAACAATTAGTACAAAATAATAAGGCTAGAAAGGCAAATTAGAAAATGGCAAGACAAGAAGATAAGAAAAAACGTAAAAACTGCAGCTTATGCGCAGATAAAGTTACTTCTATCGACTACAAAGATGCTGCTAAATTAAAAAGATATTTAACTGAAGCAGGTAAAATCATCCCTCGTAGAGTTACTGGTAACTGCGCAGCTCACCAAAGAATGATTGCAAAAGCAATTAAACAAGCAAGAGAAGCAGCAATTATCAATTACGTTTTTGACTAATTAACAAAAACAAAAAAGTCTCGAAAGAGACTTTTTTATTGGTTACAAACTCATAAAAAAACAAGCCCTCTAATATTGAGAGCTTGTTTTTATTTTAATTAACCACTCTAAACCGCAGGAGTTTGAGCTTTTTTCATTTTTCTTTCTTCCCAGAAATCTACAATCATAGTACAGAAGAAAATACTAGAATATACACCAACAACTACACCTAACATTAAAGCTAAGATGAAATCTTTAGTTGTTACACCACCAAAGAAATAAAGTGCAGCTAGAGTTAAGAATACTGTTAATGATGTATTAATACTTCTTGTCAAAGTTTGATTAACAGAAGCATCTACAATTTCACTAAATGACATTTTCTTACCATAATATCTAAGATTTTCACGGATTCTATCAAATGTTACAATAGTATCATTGATTGAGAAACCTATAATTGTAAGTATTGCGGTTAAAAATAAACCATCAACTTGTACATCACAGAAAATTCCTAATAATGAAAATACACCACAAACAAACAATACATCGTGTACCAACCCTAAAATTGCAGCTATTGCATATTGGAATTTGAACGTAAATGAAATATAAACAATCATACCCAAAATAGCTAAAGTTAATGCAATTAAAGAATTTTTAAATAATTCATTACCAAGAGTAGGTCCTACAGAACTTACCTGAATCAACTCAGCGTCTTTATATTCACCTTTAATAGTTTCTGTAATTTTATCAGCCGTTTCAGAACCTTCTTCAATAAATTCAGTTCTAATAGAAACAATTGACTTGATATTATTATTTTCTGCAGTTGGGTTTACATTCAAGATTTGAATATATGGATTTTTAATTCCAATACCATCTAAATCTTCTCTTGTTTTAGCTACAGCATCACCATCGACTGCATCTGGCACACCATATTGCAAAATTGTACCACCCGTATAATCAATACCCACTTTTACTGGAGCATGCGTAGGATAAGTTATCATTGAATAAATCATAGCAGCTATACCTGGTAATAATAAGCAAGCAGACAGAATCATCCAAATAACTCTATATTTAACAACATGCACTGTTTTATTGAAATTAAACATTTTATATTTACCTCAACTTTCCTAGTCTAAAATACCAAAACGAGCTTTTTCACGTTTTGTTTCTGTTGCTTCATAACCTTTACCTATTTCATCTTTTGAAAGACCAAATAGCGCAGGATATTTTAATTCACCTGTACCAAATATTAAGTGCATAAAATTCTTTGTAACAGTAATTGCTGTAAACATTGAAACCATAACACCGATTGCCAATGTTAAAGCAAACCCTTTAACAACATTTGTACCTAAATAGTATAGAATTACACAGGCCAAAACTGTTGTCATATTTGAATCAAAAATACTTGTAAAAGCTCTATCAAAACCAGAATTGATTGCCGTAAACAAACTTCTACCAGCTCTCAATTCTTCCTTAGTTCTTTCAAAAATCAAGATATTGGCATCAACCGCCATACCTACAGATAGAATGAAACCTGCAATACCTGCTAATGTCAATGTAACTGGTACCAATTTGAATATTGAGAACAGAATTAAAGCATATATAACTAATGCTACGTCTGCAATAAAACCAGGTAATCTATAGTAAATCAACATAAATAACATTACTAAACCGACACCTAACAAACCTGCAAACTTTGACTTTTCAATACTATCAGCCCCTAAAGTTGGACCTACGGTATTTTCTTGAATAATATCAGAAGGTACAGGCAATGCACCTGCATTTAATAAATTAACCATTCTTTCAGCTTCTTCATATTGGAAACCAGAACCTCCACCAGAGATTTCCGCTTTTCCACCAAAAATAGCTTCTCTAATTACAGGAGCTGAAATTTCTTCACCATCAAAGAATATAGCCATTTGTTCACCAACTAATTTTTGAGTTAGTTCTGCAAACTTGTTAGCACCTTTTCCATTAAAATCTAATGAAACAGTCCACTGACCTGTTTGATCTGCACCAATTGATGCTGATTTAAGATCTTCGCCAGTTAACCCTGTTGATTCCCAAAGCATCATACCTTTTTCATCACGCTTAGGCTTTTTATTTGCGTCAAAAACCGGCTGTTTGAATTCTAATTGAGCTGTTTTACCCAAAAACGCTTCTGCTTCTTTCAAATCAGTTACGTTAGGAATTTCGACTAATAATCTTTTTTCTCCAACTTGAGCAACACTAGTTTCAGAAACACCAAGTTTATTAACACGGCTTTCTATCGCAACTTGTAATCGACTCATTACTTCAGGAGTAATTTTTCTAACTGTATCTGTAGTTCTTGCTTCAAGTAAGATTCTTGAACCACCTACAAGATCAAGTCCAAGTTTTGTAGGTTTTTTGTAGATCACAAAAAGACAAGCAATTACGATTGCTACAATCACCCAAAACATAATAATCTTGTTTTTCAATTTTTTACCCTCTTATATACTATAACTACTAATATCTATTAATAATAACGTAAGAATTTAAAATAGAACTAGCCTTCCTCGCCTAATTCTGCTTTTACACCATCAATAACTTTAAATAAATCAATTTTTTCTTCTTCAGTTAATGTTACCAATGGTTTTCTCACATAATCATTTATATATCCTTTATAAGCCAATGCAGCTTTTACCGGCACTGGACTTGGAGCCATAAATAATTTTCTGAATGCAGGATATAATTTCTTTTGCATATTTCTTGCAGCAATCAATTCTCCTGATTTAAAGTTTCTAATCATAGATTTGATTTCTGAGCCAAAAATGTGAGATGCAACAGAAATAACACCATGTGCACCTAAAGATAACATAGGTAAAGTTAAACTATCATCTCCTGAGTAAATAACAAAATCATCAGGACATAACATTCTTAATTCAGTAACTTGATCCATATCACCAAAACTTTGTTTCACACCTACAATATTGTCATATTTCTTAGCAAGATGTGCAACGGTTTCAGGCAACATATTAACACCTGTTCTTCCTGGAATATTATATAAAATAATAGGAAGATTAGTAGCTTCAGCTATTGCTGAAAAATGCTCAATCATCCCTCTTTGATTCGGTTTATTATAATACGGAACAACTGATAATATAGCGTCAACACCTTCTTTTTGTGCAAACTTTGTATACTCAACAGCCGATTCTGTAGAATTTGAACCCGCACCTAAAATAATCTTAGCCTTATTGGCAACAGCTCTTTTAACAGAATTAACAAGTTCTATTTCTTCTTCATTTGTTAATGTCGGAGACTCTCCTGTAGTCCCAGCAACAAGCAATGTATCACTACCAGACTCTATCAAGTGTTTTGCCAAAGATTCAACTTTATCATAATCAATAACACCCGTTTTTTCCATAGGCGTAACCATCGCAGTAATAACTTCTCCGCAATCATATCTTAGTGCCATATTTAATAACCTCTGCTTCCCTAGTCTAAATACTCTTTAATTATAATACAAAAGTATTTATAGTGTTTAAATATTAAGATATTTAAGCAATATCATAAAAATTTTTATTTTAAATTCTTTTGTGTTAAAATTTTTAGTATGAATTGGAAAAATTTACCAAAAAAGAAAAGGTTATATGTCGTAGTATTATTAACTTTTGTAGGGATATTAGCGTGGGCTTTTATCACAGCAAGTGTGATAACACATGATTTCAATCGCAAACAAATAGGGGCACACAGCGATCAACAAGAAGCCATTGTTAATGGAATTATTTTGACCGAAACAAAAGATGAGCAAAAATACTGGGAAATATATGGTGAAACCGGAAAATGGGATAGCGACAAAGGATATGCGCAACTAGATAAAGTTGTAGGTAATTTTTACAAGGAAAATGAGGTTTCAATGAGTTTTGAATCTTCAAAAGGGGTCTACGATTCTAAGAAAGGTGAAATAACCCTACACGAAGATACGTTCATTGTTCTAAAAGACGGTATAACACTAAATGCTGACAGCCTTCACTGGATAGATTCAAAAACTCCTATTGTCGCAGAAGGAAATGTAAAAATTCAAAAAGGAAATCAGTTACTATCAACTGCAGATAAAATTATTATCAGCCCTACATATGATAGTTTTAGAATTGAAGGAAACACAGTTTCAAAAGTTTATGAGGATAAAAAGTAGTATGAAAAAATTATTAACTATACTAATTTCGACATTGATATTGACAGGTATTGGAGTACACGCTTCTGACCTAATTATTGAATCAAAAACTCAAACCTTTAATGAAGAGGATAATAAAATTAAATTCAATGGAAACGTAAAAGTTTCTGTTGATGACTTAAAAGTTGTTGGAGAAAGTGCAGACGTAAACGTAACCAATGACCAAAAATTAGATACTGCGACTTTCTATGACAAACCTTATGCTTTTGAAGTAAACGAAAACAAAAAAAGAGAAGTTAAGGCGAACATCCTACAAGTTTCACTAATTAATAAAGTTGTTAGAGCTGAAGGCGACACTCAATCTATTATTACTGAAGGAAATACACCTATTGTAATAATCAATGCTGACCAACAAGAATACGACACAAAAAGTAGCGTTATGGTAGCTACAGGCTCTGTTTCAATTAAATATAAAGATATTGAAAGCTTTTCCGACAAAGCT
>JAZLBN010000098.1:0-15473 GCA_045613725.1 Candidatus Gastranaerophilaceae bacterium | reverse complement strand
AAATGTGTATAGAATTAATTCGTATAAGGATTTGGCAGAAATTCAACGTATAATTAGAATTTTTGATATTGCAGATGAACAACATAATAAACACACTATGTTGTCTATCAAAAAACTTGCCGCATTGCGTTTGGTTTTAAGTAATAATTAATTCTTGTTATTTAATAAGGTTTAAAAGCCCTTACATTAAGTAAGGGCTTTTTTGATTTGTAATTATTTCGTAAATAGTTGAATAATTGGTGGTGCAAAAAGCAATACTCCAATCATAATTGCGCAGATAGATACAACCATAACAGCTCCTGCTGCAATATCTTTTGCCATCCCAACCATTCTTGAATATTTGTTGTGAAATATTGCGTCAAGTGAAAATTCTATAGCAGAATTAAACATTTCTGCTGAAATTACTGCAGATATTGTTAAAAATAATATGCAAAATTGGTTAATTGAAAAATTTAAGCAGTATGCACTAATAATTACCAATGATGCAATAATAAGATGAAATCTTATATTACGTTCGCTTTTGATTGTTAATCGCATACCTTTTCGAGCATTTCTGAATGTGCTTGAAAAAGACTTTTGTTTAAATTTTGTCATATTTAATTCCTATACTTTCCAGTGCTGCTTTTTGATGTTTTATAACAAAATTGAAATCATCTTCTGTTTGGTGATCAAATCCTAATAAGTGCATTATTCCATGGCTTATTATAAAGAGTAGTTCAGTTTCTTTAGTTATTTCTTTTTTTGCAGCTTCTTCTATTATCTTGTCTAATCCTATTATAATCTCACCTAAATTAATTTCCAAATCTAATACAAATCTTTCGTCTTCTTCTGAATCTGCAAATACTGCAAATGTTATAACATCTGCTGGATAATCTTTGTTTCTATATTCTTTATTTATTTCGTGAGTTTTTTTGCTATCACAAAATAGAAAATCAAAAGATATTGTATCAAATTCGTATTTTGCTAAACAAGAATTTTCAGTAATTTCTGTGGTTTTTAGATAAAATTCAAAAATATTAATAATTGAATTCTTTATTTTTGTTTCATCAATTTCCCAGTTTTGGTATTCATTTTCTATATAAATATTAAATTCCATTAGATATCTTTCTTTTCATTATTTGACCAATCAGAATCTATAGGTTTTGATAATTTTGATTCTTCAAGTTCTTTAATTTTTTTCTCAAAATCTTCATCAAGAATTTTATTTGGCATTTCAATTTTATTTTTACCAAATTCTTCTGCGATATTTTCTTGATATTTAATTCTATTATGTTGCATTCCTCGTAGGATTCTGCTGAATGTATTTGAAATTATTCTCAAATCATTAAGAGTTAGCGGGCTATCTGCAAGTTGTCCGTCATTTAGTCTTTCAACGATTATTTTATCAATAATATTTTCGATTTCATCAGCGGTTGCACCTTTCATTGCTCTTACTGCAGATTCAACAGCATCAGCAATCATTAAAATAGCGGTTTCTTTAGAGTTAGGTTTTGGTCCGGTGTATCTGAATTGTTCTTCTTTCACGTTTTCTAAACCTTCTTCTAGAACAGCTTGGTTGTAGAAATATTTAGCTACGCCTTCGCCGTGATGTTGAAGTATAAAGTCACATATAATATTAGGTAACCCATTTTTTCTCGCTATTTCAAGTCCGTCTTTTGGATGGGCTGTAATAACCATTTTGCTTAATCTAGGATTAAGTTTATTGTGAGGGTTTTCAATACTAAAATAAGATTGGTTTTCAACGAAGAATAATGGTCGTTTTAATTTACCTATATCGTGATAGAACGCACCAACTCTTGCTAATATTGGGTTTGCTCCAATAGCTTCAGCTGCAGCTTCGCAAAGGGTGGATACCATTAAGCTGTGATGGTAAGTCCCAGGAGCTTCCATTTGTAATCTTTTTAATAATGGTTGATTGTGATCACCTAATTCAGCAAGTCCGTATGGTGTAATAATTTGGAATGCGTTCTCAAGTAAAGGAGATGCTCCTAGTACTAGAATTGAATTAAGTACACCACTTACAAAGATATAAATACAATTTTTAATTATAAAGATATTACCTACATCGATTAAGCATTTGTCGATGAAATATATGCTTAGCATAATCAAAACGCCAGCAAGACCAAGATTAAATCCAACTTTAATTAAGTCAAAACGTCTTGTGTATCGAATATTTGAAATTGTAATCATTCCAATAAGCGAAAGTATTACAAAAATAATTATAAATTGTGCGTTATATTGCATTCCAACTGTTAAAACGACAAGTAATAGCGTAGATAGCAAAAATGCAATTCTTGGACTTAAAAATATTGCTGTAACAATAATCACAGCAGGGATTGGTAATCCATATGGTGAAGAACCTGTAGGTAGTAATACTGCAGTTAAGCAAGTTAGTGCAACAAGCATCCCAGATAGAGACAAAAACCTTGGTTCTAAGTATTTTTTTTCAAAATATTTTAGGTAAGCCAAGAATAACAATGTAGTTAACAATACAAGTACATAGATTGATAATATACCCTGCCAATTTAGTTCGTATAGGTTGTATCCATCAACTCTTAATGCATCTCTTTTTAATCTTGTAACTGGTTCACCTTCGAAGAGTATTTTTTCACCCTTTTGGAAAGTTACTTTGTATGGTTGTACTGATTCTTGTGCTTTAATTTTTGCATTTTCAGTTGCAGTTTCATCAACAACAAGGTTCGGTACTATTACTTGTTCTAATAAAGCTGTAATTACTGAAATTTGTCTTTTGGAAACATTTGAAACCAAATTGTTTTGGATTAATGTTTTCATATTGTTTCGTTCATAATCATCTTCAGTAATTCCCTTGTGTAAAATGTTAACCAAAGATAATGAAGCTTTGTCAAATGCTTCTTTCAAGCTTGGTTCATCAACATGTAAAAAGAAATCTATTACAAAATCTCGTTTTGAATTATCTGAAAAATCAAATAAAATATTTAATTCGTTTATTTTTTCGGCTTTAGATTTTTCTTTTTTTCTTATTTGAACAATTGATTTTTGTAGGGTTTCAAGGTTTGTTTTAATAAAATCATCTTCTGCTGGAACAAGTATTGGCTCAACTTTTTGAGCAACTTCTCGTCGATGTTGTTCTGTACGCTTAACATCTTCTACTGTAATTGTTTTTTTTGCATAGACATCTTTCTTACTTATTCCATTGTCGATTATACTTTGGAAAAAGAAGTTTTGTGATGCGATGATTGTGGTAATTAAAACTGTAAATATCACCAAATATGTAAGCTTAATAGCTTTTGATGATGTTAAGATTTCTCTCATCTTCTCGAAATATTTAATTTTTTTCATTTTTATAAGTATCCTATTTTTACTTCAATACTATTGGTATTATATTAGTACAAACTATGTTAACTTGCAATACAAAAAAGAGGCCGCAAATGCGACCTCTCCTTAGATACATCTTATAAAATTTTATTCTGCAGAGTCTTTGTTTTCTTCTTCGGTATTATCTGAATCTTCTGCTTTTCCATCTTTTTGTTTTGAAATTAAGTCTTGAATACGCTCTTTAATTTCATCACCTTTTTTTTGAAGATCAGAAACTGCATCATCTGCTTTTACTTTAATTTGTTTAGCTGTTTCGTCTGCACGTCTAGTCATGTCTTCAGCTGTATCTTTTAATAGTTTTCTAGTTTCTTCGCCAGAGCGAGGAGCTAATAAAATCCCTGCAACGGCACCAATTGCGCCACCAACGATGAACCCTGCTAAAAATCTTGATACTGACATATTTATTCTCCTTTAATTAGTCTCACATAATTATAAATCTGAATGAATAATATAACATTGCCCAAAAGTTTTATTTTCTTTTAAGTAATGAAAATACAGTCATAAAACCTTTAAAAAATCCGCCTAACAAGCTTTCTGAAACTGCTTTTGTTTTTGAAAATGCACTTTCAATGCTGTTTTTAACATTTTCAACACCTTCGTCTGTACTTTGGATGATTGAATTGATAGAACGCATTGTGTCATTTAATTCTTTTAATGTAGGTTTAAGTTCAGTATTTAAAATCAATGATGTTTCGTTAACATTTTTTGTTAAAACAGATAAATCCATTATAAGTTTAACCAAGAAATAGCCTACAACACCAATAACTAAGGCTGTAACTATTGCTAAAAATGTTAAACCGTTATTTAAAACAATTTGTGATAATTCAATAGACATAATTTATTCCTTCTTACTCAGATTAATAATCAAACTCGTTTTCACTACCATTTTCGTGGTCTTCTAATTCTTTAGCTTTTTGCATTTTTTTAGACTTAGCAGAGTTGTTAAGTTTTCTGATTTGTTTTTCTATTTTGTATTTCATTAAATCAATAGACTCAAGAGCTTGTTTTTTAGCATCTTCAATCTGCGGTGCGTGCTTGTCGTAAGCGTCACAGATTGCATCTTTAAGTTCTTTTCTTGATTCTTCTCCAGGTTTCGGAGCATAAAGAACGCCTGCTACTATACCACCAACAACACCAGCGATTAAGCCCATTGAAAACATAAATGCTTTGTTTTTACTCATTGTTGTAAACCTCTTCTTTCAATTTTCTTCACAATTGTAACATATTTTTTTGAGGATTTCAAGATGATATTGAAATTTTTAGTTTACTTATAAGTCGGTATATTTAGCAATTTGATAGGGTCTATTTTTTTAAGAATTTCTTTAATGTAAGTAAAATTTCCAAAATAGATAAAATTTGTTTATATGGTAATTTTGTTATAAATGCTAAAAAAGTAGATAGGATATTTCTTTCTATCAATCCAGTGCATTGACATTTCTTTTCAGCTAGAAATCTAACAAAAGAATTTAGGGAATTTAGTGTTTTTGTAATATTTTCTCTTGTTGAAATGATTCCACTTTTTATAACCGGTTGAAGATTAGTTACCTGTTGATTATACTCGGCAACAAGCTTTCTTGCGTTGTTTATTTTGCCAATAATCCAACTTGCAATAATTAGTTCTGCTAAAAATACTATTGTAAAAAATATAACTAACATCTTTTCACTTTTCTTACTTTTGTATTATATTAAATTTATAATATATTATTATCATAAATTTGAAAATACGTCTAGAGGACTATTTATGGGAAGAATACGCTTTTATATTGCATTGATTTTAGCCAGATTGATTTATATTTTAATAAAATTTTTAAATAAATCATCAGGTACTTCTTTTGTTGGGATGTTTACGTTAAAATTATTCCCTAAGTTTTTAGCATATTGTAGTGATTATGTGGAAAAGACAATTACAATTTCTGGTACAAATGGAAAAACTACTACATCGGGTTTATTGGCTCATATTGTTGAATCTGCTAATAATAAAGTTATTCATAATGTAAAAGGTGCAAATATGTTGACAGGTGTTGCTAATGTATTTGCGTTGAATATTGTTCCTTTTAATAAGTTTGATTTTGCAATATTAGAATCTGATGAGGCTTATTTAAATAAATTATATGATGATTATCTTGCAGATTATCTGCTTGTTACAAATTTATTTATAGATCAAGTTGATAGGTATGCTGATATTTCTGCTACAGCGGAGCTTATTCAAAAAGCTATTGATAAAAATCCAAATGTAACTTTACTTTTAAATGCTGATGATCCGACAGTTAGTAGGTTTGGTATAGATAAAAAGGCTTTGTATTATGGTTTTGAAAATGTCGAATATTGTTACGATATAAATGAATCAGAGTTTGATAATGTATCTGAGTTCGCATGTTCTTGTGGTCAAAATTTGAGTTATTCAAAACGAATTTTGGAACAAGAAGGACATTATAATTGTGTAGCCTGTGGTTATAGTCGACCAGTTCCAAATTTTAAAGGTTATGCAAAAATATATTCTGATCATTCTGAAATAAGTGTTATGTATAATGCTCAAGAATACAGCTTTAGGGTTAATTTAATTGGGCTTTATAATTCTTATAATGCCTTGGCTGCAATTTCTCAGGCTCTGTTGTTAAATATTGATGTTGAAGTTATAAAAGTCGCATTGGAGTCTTATAAGACAATGTTTGGTCGTTCGGAACGAACTGTAATAAATGGACATGATACCGTTATACAATTAATCAAAAATCCAGCTGGTGCAAATGAAGTTTTAAAGACAGTTGATTTAGATTCAAATATTGTTGTTGCTATAAATGATAATATTGCAGATGGTAGAGATGTTTCGTGGTTGAACGATACTGCTTTTGAGAGATTAAAAGATGCAAGGAAAAAGGTTGTTGCATCTGGACTTAGGGCTAAGGATGTAGCGTTGAGACTTGAAAATGCAGGTGTTGATAGTGATAAAATCATTGTTGAAGAAGATGTTAAAAAAGCTATTGAGTTTTTGACAAATTCTAATGATTCGACTAAGCTGACGATATTACCGTCGTATACAGTTTTATTAAAACTTAGTAAAATAAAATTTTAGAAAGGATATAAAATGCTTTTAGGTGTAAATGTTGATCACGTTGCAACGTTAAGAAATGCAAGAGGTGGGTTTGAGCCAGATCCAATTGAGGCAGCTCAGATTTGCGAACAAAATGGAGCTACCTCAATTACTGCGCATTTGCGTGAGGATAGACGTCACATAAAGGATACTGATATTTATACATTAAAGAAGACATTAAAAGTGAATCTCAATCTTGAAATGGCTGTAACTGATGAGATGCAACAGATTGCACTGGAGGTAAAACCTCATTCTGTTTGTCTTGTTCCCGAAAGAAGAGAAGAAGTTACAACTGAAGGCGGATTAGATGTACGTAGCCAATTGAATAAAATAACACAATTTGTTACCCCTTTAGTTGAGGCGGGAATTAAAGTGAGTTTGTTTATTGATCCAGATATAAAGCAAATTAAGGCTGCTGCAAAATCTGGAGCGCAGTTTGTTGAGTTACATACTGGTCAATATTCTTTATATTATGGTACTGAAAAAGAACATATTGAGTTTGAAAAACTGAAAAAGGCTGCACTTTTGGCTCAAGAACTTGGATTAAAGGTGAATGCTGGTCATGGCTTAAATTATTATAACGTCGGAAGAATGAAAGAAATTGACGATTTATATGAATTAAATATTGGTCATAGTATAATCTCTCGAGCTGTGTTTGTAGGACTTCCTCAGGCAGTAAAAGAAATGTCTGATTTAGTTAAGTAAAATTTTTACTATTATGTAATTGAGGAAAATTATGGAAAAATCAAAAGAAGAAATAATTGAAGAAATGCAACAGGTTGTAGCACAAATGGTTATTGATGATTTAGAAGATAATCCTGATTGTGCAAACGAATTTTTTGATTGTGATTGCTGTGGTAAAAATAAATCTATGGCAGGTTCTATTGGATATGGTAATTATCGTTTGTGCAATGATTGTGTATTGCTAGCAGAAACTGGTTTTGCTTTAGGTAAATTTACCGATATTCAAAGTTTAATTGATGCTATGGAAGATTCAAGACTTGAAGAAATTTGTCAGTTTATTAAAGATGAAGAAGTTCGCAAGAAATGTTTGGATAACTAAAATTTTCAAATCAATAAAAAAGACCACCTTAGGTGGTCTTTTTTTATATGACAATCTAATTTATATTATTAGCTTAAAGCCATCAACGCTTTTACTGAGCGAGCATTTTCTCTAACTTCTTCATCAAAACCTTCATTAGAAATTGTGTTTTCTAGAACGTGCATTGCAAATTCTTTGTTGTCTAATGAAAGTAATTCGTTAATTGTGCTCATTGCAACAACTGTTGACATATCGTTTATACCTTTACCTCTATTTGAGATAGCAACAGTTAAAGATTCGTGTTCGTTTCTTCTAACTAAAGCGCGAGATGTTAATTCTCTAACTTCATCAATTGAAGAATTTGTACCAATTTCTTCTAAAACTGCAATAGACTCAGGATTAGGATTAATTGTTAATGATTCTATGATATTGCTTACTTTTGAAAAGTTTTTATTGTTTTTCATATTGTTGTCCATTAATTAATCCTCCTTAAGCAGCTACTACTGCCATATCAGCTTCTAATGCTGAAAGTGCTTCTGTTAACATTGGTTTTATTTCAGCATGAGGATCCATTTTTGCCATTTTAGCAATTTCTCTTTCTCTGCTGTTTATGAAGAATGATGTAATATCTCTTCCTAAAATTTCTTTTGTTCCTTCAAGAGATACTTCTTTGTTTCCGTATTCTTGAATTTTATTCCATACATTGATAACGCTATCTTTCATTCTGATACCGAAAGCTTTAATTGATTCGATACCTTCGTAGAATTTATTACCAAAGTCGTTCAATGAACCTACAAATGTAGAATAAATTCTTTTTGAACTTGCTGTTATATTTCCTGTAAAGCTAATTTTGCTAGCTTCTTTTGCTTTGCTTGATTCAAAAACATCTTCTGTTAAGATATTTTTTTGAAAATTAGAAGCTGCAAAAGGGTTGCTAGTTCTTGATGTTTGCGCTTCGCTCTTACTAGTGTTGAAGATACGATGGCTTAACTGATTGATTCTTTCAATTGCTGTCATATAAATTAAACCTCTTTCTATAATTATCCACGTATTAAGTCTAACATAGTGCGTAAAATTTAAATCCACCTTTTGAATGATTTGTGCTAAAATAATTCTATGAAATATCAAAATTTAGAAGAATTAATAGCTGTGATTGCAAAATTACGTTCGCCTCAAGGATGTCCTTGGGATAGGGAGCAGACGCATGCATCGTTACGTCCTAATATGATTGAGGAAGCATATGAAGCTGTTGATGCTATTGACGATAATGATATGAAACATCTTCGTGAAGAATTAGGAGATGTATTGTTACAAGTTCTTTTGCATTCTCAAATTGCATCAGAAAATGGTGATTTTACTATAGATGAAGTTGCTAAGGATTTAAAAGATAAGTTAATTCATCGTCATCCACATGTTTTTGGTAACGCAAATATAGATTCTGCAGAGGATGTTGTTGTTGCTTGGGAAAAACTAAAAGCTGAAGAAAAATCTCATAGAAAGTCAGCAATGGATGGTGTTTCAAGGGCACAAGCAGCATTGATTTCAGCTCAAAAGATTTCAAAAAAAGCTGTAAAAGTTGGTTTTGAGTGGCCGAATGAAGAATCATTATATGAATGTATTATGTCTGAGTTTGAAGAGTTCAAAGAAGCTACTCAGGAGCAGGATAAAGAACATATGGAAGAAGAGTTTGGAGATATTCTTTTTGCTACTGTTAATTTAGCTCGTTGGAATAAGATTGATGCTGAGCAAGCTTTGTTAAAAGCAAATAAAAAGTTTGAAAAAAGGTTTAGAAAGATGGAAGAATTAGCGACCAAGCCTTTGACGGAATATTCTTTTGATGAATATGATGCGCTTTGGAAACGTGCTAAGAAAGCTATAGATGAATAAAGGTGTTAAATGAAAGACGTACAAAATTCTCAAGATAATAGAAATGTAGATATACAAAAAGTTGGTATAAAACATGTTGAATTACCTTTAGTTGTTCAACGAAAAAATTCAACAGATAAGGTTGTGTATGCTGAAGCAAGAGTTTGTGTATCTTTGCCAAGAGATTATAAAGGGACTCATATGAGTCGTTTTGTTGAAGTTCTAAATGAATGGCGCTCAAAGAAACTTTTGGGTGTAGATATAAAAGGTTGTGTTGAAGAAATTATAAATCGTCTTGATGCAAAAAGTGGTGAATTGGAATTTAATTTTAAATATTTTGTAAATAAAGAGGCGCCAGTTTCTAATTTATCAGCTCCAATGTGTTATGACTGTTCTTTTGAAGGTAGGATAGATGACGGAAAGTATAAATTTATTTTAGGCGTCAAGGTTCCGGTAACAACACTTTGTCCTTGTTCTAAAGAAATTTCTGAATATGGTGCGCACAATCAAAGAGCTATTATTAGTGTTAAGGTTACATATGATGAATCTCAGCAGGTTTGGTTGGAAGATTTAATAGAATTGATAGAATCTTGTGCTTCTTGTCCTGTTCATCCTCTGTTAAAACGTCTGGATGAAAAATATGTAACTGAAAAAGCGTGGGAAAATCCTAAGTTTGTAGAAGATGTTTTGCGAGATGTTGTTGTGAAACTTAGAGAACATGAGATTATAGAACATTTCGAAGTTGATTGTGAGGCTTTTGAAAGTATTCATAATCATTCTGCTTGGGCTTATCAAGAAGAATAATTTGCGACAAAAATAATGTGGGGTATGATGATTAAGATTTTAAAAAAATTTTGAATTTTGATATTTTTGTTGTTGGTGATAATTGGACAGGTAAATATGACTACTTAAAAGAATTGGGTGTAGATGTTGTTTATTTCCCTTATGGTCAGGGTGTGAGTTCATCAAATTTAAAACAAAAAATCTACGAGAATTATAAAAAATTACAAGAAAAAGTAGATAATCACTTACCTGCAGAAACAAATATTAAAAGAGATTAATAATCGTTTATATTGGTATTGATACGCCTACATTTACGCTTGTTGTGTTTTTGTTAATCTTAGTTACGTCGTAAATTTGACCTTCGACAAATACACTTGCGTTACCAACTTTTGTCGATACACCTGTAAAGTTTCCAACGCTTGTTGATGTGTCGCCAGATTTGTAATTTACTTTTGTTGCTACATATGGTGTTGTATAAATGTTTGTATTTTTACCAACGGGTATTGTAATTGTTGCAGGTTGGACTCTAAACTGTACGGTTTGAGAATTAGGGGTAATATTGTTTCTGATTCTAAAACCTCCTGATACGCAGGAGTTACCGTATGGAACAGAACCTTTAAAATCAACGATTCCACCTGTTGTACCTGATTCAAAAGATGTTCCAACACCTGCATAACCTCCAAGTGAAACATTTCCAAATTTTTTGCTTACATCAAGTCCTGCAGTTGAAAAATTTGAACCATCACATTGCTGAAATGAAGCTGCTGATATTTTTGTTGTTATTCCTAAATCTCCAGACATTAAAAAATCTCCATAATTATCCCCTATATCTATATAAAGTATTTTTTAGGAGTATTATTGCCTAATTTGTTTGACTGTTTTACGTTTTGTAACTTATTTTTCAATTTTTACATATTGCAAACTCTTGTAAAAACAGTTATAATATATACATATGTAGCTACATTTATGAGGAGTTTTGAATAGTGTTACTTTTAGATAAGTTAAAAAATAAATTTAAAGGGTTTACCCTAACAGAAGTTTTGTTGGCTGTTACTATTGTCGGTGTTATTGCGGCATTAGTTTTACCTGCGACAGTATCAAAGTTTAATGATAAAGTTTTAAATATGGCATTTACCAGAAATTTGGAAAGTATTAAAAATGCCGTTAATTCACTTGTTGTAACTGAAAATAAAACATCATTTTTTGAAACAAGTATGTATTATGTAGGTACAGGTGCTCCAAATTATGAAAATTATAGTGGTAAATTCTTGAAGCGTAATTTTAAGCTTTCTAAATATTGTGGAGCTGATTGGTTGAGCTGCTTCCCAGAGACTTATTATAAACTAAACGGGACAAAGAAAGAAGATTTTCGTCCATCATACAATGGTTGTTCTACAGCGATATTGAGAAGTGGTGCAATAATTTGTATAAGGCCTCAATTGGCTGATGAAACAGCTGTTGAACGTCGCATCTCTGGTTATATAGATGTTAATGGTGCAAAGGGTCCAAATATGTTGGATCGTGATTTGCGTGCGTTTGCTATACCTCTTAAAACTAAACATGAGGATCTAGTTGCGGTAGAAGACGTAAAAATTCAACCGAATCCATTGCTTGCGGAAGAAGAAGAGGAAGAAACCCCGACAGAACCAGAAATTCCAGAAGCTTCATTAGGTGTTTGTGATGAAGACCCATGGGGGTTAGGATGCTGTACTCAAAAG
Source organism: Candidatus Gastranaerophilaceae bacterium (assembly GCA_045613725.1). Classification (GTDB taxonomy): domain Bacteria; phylum Cyanobacteriota; class Vampirovibrionia; order Gastranaerophilales; family Gastranaerophilaceae; genus Zag111. The sequence continues at coordinate 3,619 of JAZLBN010000098.1, read as the reverse complement.
GCTCGTGAAAATCCAACGGCTCTAGGTTGGACTTATAGTGCTTGTTGTAGTCATGAGAGTATAGCAACTACATATCCTGCTCAATGTGGCTTATATGCAACAATAACTTTGAGTTGTGGTGGAGATCCCGTTTTTGATTATAGTGTAGAAAACAAGAATCAAGTCTGTCAGGATTGTTCTTTGGTTGTAGATAATCTCCCGTCTGGTTCTACTGATAAGTTTGTACTTGATATAGCATATGTAAGAACAGGTTGGAGAGATTACGGTTTAGGTTTTGCAACTTCATTTAATGATCAGCAAATTTGCGTGAGTGAAGACCTTACAGGAGGCTCTTTTAAGTTCACATTAAGAAATGAGACAACTATGGAAACCCTTGATTCAAAATCTAACAGTGGTGGTTATGCGGGGCAAGGTTCTGGGAATAATTTACCTTCAGAAACTACTGGTGGTTTAACTGATCCTACTCAGGATACTGGAGGTAATGAACACCAACTTCAATTAAATCCTGATAACGGGCAGCAATCTCTTGCAACTCCTGCAACTTCTGTAAGCGGTTTATCATATACATATAGGGGGCTAACTACAAATAAAGCAAATTAAGAATATAAAAAACAGGAACTGAACAAGTTCCTGTTTTGTATGTGTTATTTTATTTTTTATATTTTATTATTCTGCTAACAATTTATCAGCTAATTCGGTTTCTAATCTGCCGTTTAGTGATTTGTTTATTTTTTGTAATTTCTGAGCAATTAGCTCCATATTATCTGTCCAAACAAAGTTTTCGTTAACGTATTGTTCAGCTTTGTTGAAGTCTCCATCGATTTGGATTCGTACAATTTCAGCTAACATTTCTTTTGCGATAGGAACAACTTTTTCAATATTAACTAAGATTTTACCATCTTTTGTAATTTCATATGCTCCACGTTCTGAGAAATATTTATTTTGCATTACTGTACGTACTCTATGAGCTTGTGACATTGTTGGTTTTGATTTTAGGAAATTGTCAGTAATTGTTGTTACTATTATTTGTAATCTTTGTTCTTGAGTGTACATACCAAGTTCAGTTAGTAAATCAACAAATGCTAAAGCACCCATATCAGCTTTGTTTTCTTCTATAATATTTCTGTATTTACCTAATTTTTCGCTACCTTCTTTTGGTCCAAGTGAGTGTGCATTTTCATGTCCTATTGTGAACCAGTGGTCAGCTTCATCAAGGTAATATTGGTGTTGTGATTTATCTAGGATTGCATCTAGTCTTTCTTGCAATTTTTTCTTATCACTAATAAATCTTATTTGTCTATGGTAAACATTACGTCTACCACCACCAATGGTTAATGATAATTTATCAGAGTTTGGTAAATTCTCAGCTAAAGTTATTCCGCCTCTAAATTCTCCAACATCTCCTGATGCCATAACCATATCTACATCGACCATGGTTTGTTGTGCATCATTATCTGCTGAAATAGTTTGAGTGTACTCATCGTTAAATGGCATATTATCAGCTAGAATTTGTAAGTATTTTTTGATTTTTATTAAATCTTGTGTGCCTTGTTTGTTAACAATACCAACTCTACCTCCCAAAAAGTCTTTTGGAATTGGAGTTATATCATTTTCTTTTAATAATGCTGACAATTCTTCGTTTTCCACAATTGTACCAGTCATTTCATCTTCGTAGTTTTCACGTGTAATTGTGAATTCTAATGGCGTATCTTGAAGTTCTGCCCATTTTTTATCTGCGTAAGCATCAAGCATCGGATCAGGTGTTCTTAATGCTTTAGCTTGTAAATTAAGATACTCTGCAAAATCTTTGTTAGTTGAATATTCTGCAGCTCTATTTAATTCATAGGCAACTTTTGAAAAATCATCTTTGAAATAATCAATATAATCAATTCCTGCAATGTCTTCGGCTACTCGAACAACAACAGAGCGCTGAGTTAGAACATCTCTAACTTCATCTGTTTTTCCTTCTTTTAGCATTCTAATCAACACATTGTGAAATTCTTCTTTTGATAAGTCTTCAGGATAAACTCCTTTTCCAGGTTTTTCGTCAATACCTTTGATAAGTCTAATTGGAGTCGACATTGTATCGATTGCATTTACTCCTTTTTGAGCATCAAAAAGAATTTTTGTTAATTTTGCTTGTTTATTTTTTTTAGATGCTTCTTCTAAAAATTCTTTAACTGCAAGATTGTGTTTGCAATCTAATTGCATGTTAATTTTTTCGATAATTTCTGCAGCTTTGCATAAATGTTTAAGAGCTTTTTTATCCCCATCAGCTAGTGCCAAATATTCTTGCGCATCAGCTTTTAAGAATTTTTTTGTTGTTAGATAATCTTTGTGTGTTCTTTTTTCTAACTCTTTTAATGATAGATTTAATTCAAAAGTTTCCATTATAAAGCTCTCCTTTTAATCTTTTTTGTATATAAAAATTATATCATATGATTTTAAGGTTACAACACTTTATAATTGCATTATGAGGTAAGTTTATTTGTGGTAGGTTTCGTTTTTGATGATTTTGAATGCTCGATAAATTTGTTCAACTAAAATGAGCCTTGCAAATTGATGCAGAAATGTCATTTTTGACATACTCATTTTTAAATTTGCTCTATTAGAAACATTCTTACCAATTCCGCATGATGAACCGATGACAAATACAATCTCTTGTATGCCGTCGTGTGTTAAATTTTCAATCTTTTGAGCAAATTCCTCACTGGAAAATTGTTTTCCGTTAATTTCCATTGTAATTACAAAATCAAGAGGTTTTATATTAGAAAGTATTTTTTCACCTTCTTCTAAGAGAATTTTGTCTATCAAGTTTTCATCTTTTATTTCGATTGGGCTTAATTCTAAAATTGACACAGAAGCATACGGGGTAAGGCGTTTTAGAAATTCGTCTATACCTTCTTTTAAAAATTTTTCTTTAATTTTACCTAGTGCAATAATTTTAATTTTCAATTTTTGTATTATCACTTTCTATATAAATTGATTGAGATGGGAATGCAAAATCAATTCCTGCTTGTCTGAATCTTTTTACTACTTCTTGGATAAATTCACCTCGGATATATGTTAATTTATCGAAAGCTCCGTGTTTTACATATCCTCTAAATTTTATGTTGATAGAGCTATCACCTAATGAATCTACATATACTTTGAAATCTTTATGTAAATCTTTATTTTCTTGTGCAATTTCTTTTATTATATTAATTCCTTCTTGAATCTTTTCGTCACTAGTAGAATATGTAACTCCAAAAATTTCGTTTATATATCTTTTTTTAGCGTTAGATACATTTGTGACAACAGACTTAGCAGTAACACTGTTTGGAATATTAATTAGGAAGTTATCTAAGTCCCTAATTTTGGTAGAACGGATGTTGATTTCTTCTACAGTTCCTTCAATACCAGAAACTTTGATATAGTCACCAACTTTATAAACTTTGTCTGAAACAACTTCTATGCTTCCAAAAATATTTGCCAAGGCGCCTTGAGCTGCCATACTTATCGCAATGCCACCAATTCCAAAACCTGCAATAACTGATGATACTGAATAACCTTGGCTTTGTAAAAAGCTTGTTACCGCAAAGAAAATGATTAATCCTTTTAGTAATTTTAATATTATTGG
>JAZLBN010000097.1:0-7902 GCA_045613725.1 Candidatus Gastranaerophilaceae bacterium | reverse complement strand
AGCTATAACACCAACTTGTGGAGTTTTGTTTTTATCATTCTTAAACGTGAAATTATAGACTTTGATTTGTTTAAGTTCTTTTAAACCAGCAGTATAACGGTCTGAAATGTTTTTCAATCTTCTATCTGATGAGTTGTAAGTATTAAAGCTTGGGCACTTTCCTGCGTTTGAGAAATTTTGGTAGTTAATGCCATCTCCTGCGCAGTCCGCTGCTTTTGGTTCGGTTATATCTTTAAAACCATAGTATTTTGTTTTGGTGTTATTATATGAATAATCATTAGCTTTTGTATTGATGTTGTCATTATGGAAGTGATATAAGTTTTGTCCTGCAGTAAAGTACGGACGACCTCTAACAATTAGGTTTCCATTAACAATAGTTGTAGCATTCCCGGGGGTCTTTGCATCAGTTGCTGCTACAAGTGTTTCGTCTTGTGTATTGAGGTTATGAATCTCTAATACAGCATCACCACCGTAGTTTTTCGGAGGAGCTCCAATATAGGTACGCTCCATCTTATCCCCTCTTGGTTCTCCATTTCCGAGACCATTACCTACGCCTTTTTGCCCCCACAATAAGTATGCTGAACCAACGTTACCTTCAAGTTTTTTTCTTGGACCAGAGTTGTAACCAATGCATGTCTTATTTGATTCTGTAGTTAAGTATTGGCAAGCGTTATAACCAATTGCTACGTTTTTATCACCTGTTGTAAGGTTTGCTAAAGCCTGAAAACCAATTGCTATATTATTATTCCCTGTTGTTACGTTTGCTAATGCTTTATACCCAATTGCAGTGTTTTCTTTGCCACCACCATTGGTTGTTATTTTTCCCTCAGAATTTTCGGTATGTTCTATGTCATTGTTAGTTATGGTAGAATTTCCGTACTCTAAATTTTTACCGTTTAGGCCACCACCAGCATATGCTCCGATAGCTAGGTTTTTCTTATTTTTCTCACCTCCAAGAATACCTTTGCCATTTTCAGCTCGGCCAGCGTTGTATCCTATAAATACTGCAGCTTCACCTTCATAACCTTGACCTGCGTTTTGACCAATGAAAACGTTTTCTTTAGAGTTATTTCCAAAACCCGCTCTGTAACCTACAGCAACATTTCGTTGATCATTAGTTAAATTATATAATGCCTGATAACCAATCGCTACGTTACTATTTCCGTTTTTTAATTGTTCTAATGCTCTAAAACCTACAGCTACGTTTTCTTTTGCACCAGATTGTTCATTGTCATTTAAATTGTAGTAGCTGCCACCAATAAGCATATTTCGTCTGTTAGTATACCAAGTACCAGCAAATTTGCCTGAATCTTTTATTGATGTACGACCATATCTGAACTGTATGTGGTGTTGACGTGCATCTGCAGAAGTAACTCTACCAGCTCGGATGACCATTTTTGATAATGGAGAAAATTGAGTTTCAACAGCAGTCCCACTTGCTGGGGTTATACCAAAGAATAACTCACCAGAAAGCGAAGCGTCTTCAGGATCGAAAAATGCGTCACCTGAAGAGTTCTTACCAGCTGAGTCCCATACATTATATCGTCCAGTGTAGGATGTAATTTTCCTTTTGGTAAATATTGGTGCCATTGCTGCAAAAATTATAGTTAAAACAAGTATAACAAGCATGATTTCAGCTAATGTATATGCTCGTTTTTTATCTTGTATCCTCATACTCTAACTCCATTACAAATAATATATCTATATTCTATAGTATACCATATTTTGATTAGTTTTTCAATATATAACAAGTTTTGTTACATTGATAATTGTATAAAGATTTTTGTGTTATTCTTTAATTATATAGGTATAGAATGAGAGGATAATTAAATGCCAGCAATTAAAATTGAAGATTTACCTACAGTTTATAATGCAAGTGAGACTGAGGAAAGTATTTACAAATTTTGGGAAGAAAATGAATTTTTTAAAGCAGATGCAAAAAGTGCTAAGAAGCCTTATTCAATAGTCATCCCTCCGCCAAACGTAACTGGTGTATTACATATGGGTCATGCGTTGGATGAAACATTACAAGATATTTTAATTCGCTATCATAGAATGAGCGGATATGAGGCATTATGGATTCCTGGTACAGATCATGCTGGTCTTGCTACTCAGGCTGTAGTTGAAAGACAGATTGCGAAAGAAGGTTTAACTCGTCATGATTTAGGTCGTGAAAAGTTCTTAGAAAGAACTTGGGAATGGACAAATCAGCACAAAGGTGCAATATTAGATCAAATGAAGCGTTTAGGTGCTTCGTTTGACCGTTCTAGAGAAAGATTTACTTTTGATGAAGGTTGTTCGAATGCAGTAAAAGAAGTTTTTGTAAAACTATATGAAAAAGGTTTAATTTATAAAGGTGCTTACATTGTAAACTGGTGTCCTCGTTGTCAATCAGCAATTTCTGATGTTGAAACTGAGTATGAAACAGAACAAGGTCACTTGTGGGAAATTTCATACCCATTAAAAGGTGAATCAGGAGCCATTATTGTTGCAACAACTCGTCCTGAAACAATTTTTGGCGATGTTGCGATTGCTGTAAACCCAACAGATTATAAATATTCAGAATTGATTGGTAAAACAGTTGTTATACCTCTAACAGGGAGAGAAATTCCTATTATTGCTGATGAATATGTTGATAAATCTTTTGGTACAGGTGCAGTTAAGATTACACCAGCTCACGACCCTAACGATTTTGAAGTAGGTAAACGTCATAACTTCAAACCTTTATGGGTAATTGATGGTGAAGGTAAAATGAAGGCTTGTGGTGAAGTTCCATCAAATCTTCATGGTTTAGATAGATATGAAGCTCGTAAGCAAATTATCAAAATGCTTGAAGATAATCACTCTTTACTAAGAGTAAAAGATCATGAGCACAATGTTGGAAAATGCCAAAGATGTAACACTACAATTGAACCATTACTTTCAGAACAATGGTTTGTAAAAATGGAGCCATTAGCTAAAGAAGCTATTGCTGCAGTTAAAGATGGAAGAATTAAATTTATTCCTGAAAGATGGGAGAAAAATTATTTAGGTTGGATGGAAAATATTCGAGATTGGTGTATTTCCCGTCAAATTTGGTGGGGTCATCAAATTCCAGCTTACTATCATAATGTAACAGGTGAGATGGTTGTTGCTAAAGAAAATCCAGATCCGGCAAATTATACTCAAGATACTGATTGTTTGGATACTTGGTTCTCTTCAGGCTTGTGGCCATTTAGTACTATGGGATTTCCTAATTCAGAAACAGATGATTATAAAAAATTCTATCCGACTACAACTCTAGTAACAGGATTTGATATTATTTTCTTCTGGGTTGCAAGAATGATTACCATGGGTCTTGAATTTACTGGTAAAGCTCCATTTGGAACTGTGTATATTCATGGTTTGATTAGGGATGAAAAAGGACAAAAAATGTCTAAATCCAAAGGTAATACAATTGATCCTGTTGTGATTATCGATAAATATGGTTGTGATGCTTTGAGATTCACAATGACATCACTTTGTACTTATGGTGGTCAAGATATCAAAATAAGTGACGAAAGATTTGAATATGGTAGAAATTTTGCCAATAAAATATGGAATGCTTCAAGATTTGTATTGATGAACCTTGATGGTGTTGATAATAATGATATTGATGCTTCAAAACTTACTATTGCAGATAAGTGGATTTTGGATAAATTAAATACAGTTGCTAAAGAAGTTAATTCAAATATTGAAAATTATAGAATTGGTGAAACAGCTCATGTCCTATACGATTTCTTCTGGAATTCATATTGTGATTGGTATGTTGAAATTGCTAAAATTCAACTTCAAGATGAGGCAATCAAATTAAATACTCAAAGGGTATTACGTTATGTGCTTGATATGTCATTAAGGTTATTACATCCAATTATGCCACATATTACAGAACGAGTATGGCAATTGATTCCTAAATCATCTGAATTTAAGGCGATAATGCTTGCTGATTATCCTGTATATAGTGAATCCTTAGCTTATCCTGCTGAAGCTCGTGAAATGGAGTTGGTTTTTGAAACAATCAAATCTCTACGTAATGTAAGACAAAGTTTCAATATCGCGATGAGTATAAATTTTGATATCAAGATTTTTGCTACAGAAGACGAAAAACCAGTATTTGAAGCTATTGAAAGCTATATTAAGAGAATGGCTAAAGTTGAAAATATTTCTTATGCTCCAGCTTCTGCTCAAGTTCCGGATAAATGTGCGACGGCAGTTGTTTCAGCTTCAAAAATTGCAATTCCTCTTGAAAACTTGATTGATTTCAATGCGGAAATTGCAAGACAAGAAAAGAAATTAGCTAAATTACAAGGCGAAAGGAAATCATTAGAAGGCAGAGTTAATAACCCTAAATTTGTTGCAAATGCTCCTGCTGAATTGATTAATCAAACTAAAGCAAGGATAGATGAAATTCTTGTTCAGGAAAATGCAATTAATGATTTGATTTCATCATTGAAAGCATAGCGAATAAAAACTAAGACAAAAGAGTTCTTTGGATAACAAAGAACTCTTTTGTTGTGAATAAAAGTATTAAGCGATTGTAATAAACCTTTACATATTTGCCCAATTTTGTTATTATATTACACGTATAATAATGGTAGTGTCTATTTTTTGACGATGGAGTTAATTATGGTAACAAAAAAGGATGTAGAATTTGATTTTGAGGCCCTACTTGATAAGTATGACTATAAATTTCAAAAAGGTGACTTAGTAAAAGGTATTGTATGTGGTTTTGATAGCCAAGGTGTATTAGTTGATATTGGTGCTAAAACTACTGCAGTAATTCCTACATATGAAGCTGTTGAAAAAGGTGAAAATGTAGAAGATAAATTTCAAAAAGGTCAAGAGGGTGAATTTTTAATTATTAGAGAAGAAGATGATGACGGCAGATTCTTCTTGTCTAAGAAAAAAGTAGATTCTGCATATGCTTGGAAAGAGTTAGAAAAAATAAAAGCTGCTGATGAAACTATTTTAGGTACTGTTGTGAATATAGTGAAAGGTGGCGTTCTTGTTGAGGTTTCAGGAGTTAGAGGATTTATTCCGACTTCTCAATTAAGAGCGAGAGAAGCTGAAGTTGAAGTCGGTTCAAAATTAGAGCTTAAGATTTTAACTTTAGATGTTCAACAAAACAACTTTATTTTATCAAATAAAAAAGTGTATGAAGGTACAGTAGAAGAAGCCAGAAAAAATATTTTCTCACAAATAGAGCCAGGACAAGTTGTTAAAGGTGAAGTTGTAAGAATTACGGATTTTGGTGCGTTTGTTGATTTAGGCGGTTTAGATGGATTGCTTCCGTTATCTCAACTTTCTTGGCGATGGATCGAGCATCCAACTGATGTTTTAAAAGTTGGTGAGAAAATTGATGTTGAAGTAATTGCTGTGGATCATGATAAACAAAGAGTTTCTTTAAGTTTGAAAAATTTAGAGCCAGACCCATGGATTGAAGCTGCTGATAAAGTTAAAGATGGTGATAAAGTTGAAGGTGTTGTAACTCGTTTGAAACACTTTGGAGCTTTTATCGAAGTTTTCCCTGGTGTAGAAGCTTTATTACCTCAGAATGAGCTTGTAGAGTATCAAGATGAATCAAAAACGATTGTAAAAGTTGGAGATAAAATTAGTACTTATGTATTAAAGTTCAACCCTGCTGACAAGCGTATAGCTCTTTCTGTTCGTGAGCCAGAGACAAAAGTGCTTGAAGAAACATCAACAGAGGAATAGTTTAATTATTGAGTAAAAATAGTATCACCAAATTTTGGTGGTACTATTTTTTTGACTTTTATAAAAACGTCATTATAACAATATCATACATTTAGATGTTTATAACTCTTTAAGAATAATGCATAATAATCGTAAGAAAGAGTGATAACATGCCATTTAGGTATAGACTGCAGAAGGTATTAGATTTTAGAATAAATCAAAAAGAAGAGCAAAGAATGAAGGTTCAAAAAGCTCAGCAAGCAGTTTATCAGGCAGAACAAGATATTAAGAAGAATAATCAAGATATCTTGGATACAAAAGCAGGTATGAGAAGTGCTGATCCAATGATGTACGAATCATACGATAATTTCCTAAGACACCTTTGGGCAAAAGCTGAACAGTTAGAAATTCGGCGCCAAGAATTACAAGCTAAACTGGATATCGAAATTCAAAAATTAGTGAAATGCGAGCAGGCTGTAAAAGTTCTTGAAAAGCACAAAGAAAAAAGTAAAGATATTTATTTAGCAGAAGAAAAGGCTGCAGAATTAAAACAATTCTCTGAATTGGGTGTTACAAGATTCTACAAAGCAAATCTTGAAAAAGCACAAGAAGAAGAGCAAGAAATTTTGAAACAATTGGATAACATAGAAGGTATTTAAAATGAGTATTAATGCAACTACAACATCAGTAAGTAATACAGCATCGTCATCACAAGTTTCAGCTGGTGTGAATTCTGATATGTCGCAGAAAACCTCTGCTGAATCATCATTTAAGGATGAAATGGAAAAAGTTTCATCAAAAGAAAAAACTGATGAAAACAATTCAGTTCAAAAAAACGAAGAAAATAAGTCAAAAGATGTTGAAGATTCAGGTGTAATAAATGAATCAGGTGTAGAAGGTACTGATAAAGTTGATTCTGAGCTTTCTCAGCAAGTTAATGTTGTTGAAGGTGAAGTTGAATATAATAAATTTGCGTCTATGGCTATGATTGACATGAATAAGCAATTATCAAGTGATATTGAAAAAATGGTTAATGGTACTTCTGCATTGAATCCTGCAATGAATGGACTTGTGTCTGGTGCTAAAGATGCAAAACTTTCAGGTATGATGAGTTTAGATTATACTAATAATTTATCAATGACAGAGTCTGATGCTGAATTTTTCGTTAATCTAACTCAAAAAAATGATGTAACAGCTCAAAATATGGTAGCCCAAGCTCAAAATATGCTATCAAATGGAGTTGAAGCTTCTCAGGTTAAACAAAATGTGCAAATTTCTCAGGCCTTGTTAAATGCAATAAATGCAGCAAAAGAAAATAACCAACCTTTAAGAATTGATTTTGATCAAAATGTATCAGTAATTTTAAGAGTTGGTAAAGATGGAGCATTGGCGGCTAATTTTATCCCTGGAGATAAGGCTGTTGAGCAATATTTGAGAAATAATATTGAAGCTTTAAAAAATACTTTTAAAGAAAATGATTTACCATACACTGATTTATCATATTCAAATCGTGGTGGCAAACAACAAAAAGAACAAAGAAGAAATAAACAAGGATAAGGAGTAGATATTATGAATGATGCATTTATTACTGCGATAAATACTCAATATGCTACTGTGAATTGGATCGATGTTATTTCAGATAACATGACCAATGTATACACTCCTGGATTCAAAGAAAAACAGGTCAATTTTAAGACTTTTTTGAATGGTGCTATAAATGATGATTATAGTAAAAAAATGAGTCAAGGTAAGTCAACTCCTGGTACTTCAAGCGATAACGTATTTTTGGAAGGTAAAGGATTTTTCTTGACAAAAGCAGCGGATGGGCGCAGTGTTTATACAAGATTAGGCGAATTTACTTTTGATGGTGAAGGTGTTTATCGCGCGAAAAATGGAAATACTGTTCAAGGTTATATTTTGAACGATAAAGGTGAAGTAATGCAAGGAACAAAACCTATATCAGCAGATTTGTATCAACAAACTGCATTAAAAGGTGGTGCATTAGATATCCCAACTACAAATATAAAAATGTGGATTGATCCTAACAATGGTAAATATTTGGGTAAATATGATGAATATGAAATTCAAAAAGACGGTACTATTGTAGGTAAAGCTGAAAATGGTAAGAAAGTTGTTCCGTTGTATCGAATCACAACAAGAAATTTCCACAATGCTGCAGGTTTGTATGAA
>JAZLBN010000096.1:0-2242 GCA_045613725.1 Candidatus Gastranaerophilaceae bacterium | reverse complement strand
CAGGTACGTATTAGTGATGATGATTTGTCATTGATTGATGGAATTGCAGCAAGGGAGAAACGAACACGTTCGGAGATAATCAGGCTGTTGATTTCAAGGGGGGTAAACAATGGCAAAACCGAAAAAATCGCAATATAGGCTGCAGCTTGAAAAAGAAGTCAAGCCAATGCTAAAGGAAGCAAATATGAAGCTATTAAACATTGAAATGTTAGCTAAACAAGAAGGTTTTGAGGGTATAAAAGATTTTGCATACTATAATGCTATGCGTGATATTAGAAAAGTACGTGGTGAAGAATATAAAAGGTTTAATATACCTAAAAATACACATCAATTGGAGAAGGTCAAAAGATCACTAGAAACCTTCTTGGGGGCTACAACATCAACTAAAAAAGGTATTATTTCTGTTTATGAACAAAATGCTGCAACACTTAATGAAAAATTTGGATCCAATTATTCCTGGCAACAAATGGGGCAATTTTTAAAAGCAGCTAAATTTGAGAAATTAAAGAGTGATTATGACAGTACCAGGGCGATTATTATGTTAAAAGCATTGTATGAAAATCAAAATCTTTCAAAGGAAGATTTTGAAAAAACAATATCAGATCATCAAATAAAGGGGCTGGATGAGGTTGATTCAGATACATTAACAGATTTTGTTAAAACTGAATTAACATGGGAAGAATTATTTCCAGTAGAAGAACAAAATAAATGAAGGAATCAATAAATATACAAGAAATTAATAGAGCCAGCTATTTAGAAAATAACTGGCAATATCAAAGGTATTTTTTCAAAGATTTCAATTACAAAATACTACAAAATGCAGTTGTACGCAAGTTTAACAATTGGGATAAATCAACATATAACGATCTCACAATGATGATTGATACTGAAACGTCAAAAAAACGTAAAAATCAATATAAAGAGATTGAAAAAGTTGATAAATTATCAGACAAAAAATATATAGAGTATGAATACCAGCCATTTAATAATCATGTTTGTATTTGGACATTATCAATTAGGTTATTTGACATTGATATAGCCACTTTATATGGCCGTAAACCTTCAGAATTGATTGAATGTATCAATTTGATTTTAAATGAGCTTAAAGGGCAATATACGATATTCTATGTGCATAATCTAACATATGATTATACATTTCTTAGAAAGTTCTTTTTCAGGGAATATGGCTATCCAACTGAAGAATTAAATGTAAAATCACACTACCCTATTCAAATTAAATTTGAAAATGGTTTGATTCTAAAGGATTCATTAATTCTTGCACAAAGGTCCTTAGAGAAGTGGGCCAGTGATCTTAAGGTGCCAGCACAGAAACAAACGGGCAAATGGGATTATGACAAAATCAGAAACCAGGATAGTGAAATATCTGAAAATGAATTGACTTATGCAGAATTTGATACTCTATCAGGTACACAATGTATTGATGCACTTAAAAAGCAGCTGCATAAACAGTTGGGATCAATGCCATATACTGCAACTGGTATTCTTAGGGATGAATTGAAAAAGCTTGCAGCAGAATATAAAGCCAAAACATTATTCAATAAGATTGTACCAACATTCGAAGAATATATGTTTATGGTATCAATGTTTCATGGCGGTTTTGTGCATGGCAATAAAGAATACTTGGAAAGTAATTTACTAAAGGATGTCCAGGGATATGATTTTGCATCCAGTTATATTTTCTGTTTACTATGCTGCAAATATCCTATAACTAAGTTCAAGGAGCTAAATAAACAAGTTGATGCTGATTATATAATTAGAAATAGTGAAGATCATGCGTTTATGTTTACTATAAGACTTGCTGATGTGAAACTAAAGGATCCTGATTTTCCAATGCCAGTACTACAATTTTCTAAGTGTAAGACAATTAATGATGTTACAGACAATGGAAGAATCATTGCAGCTCAATTTTTGGAAACAAACACAAATGAAATAGATTTCAAGTTGATCAGAAAATATTATACCTGGGACGAAAAGCATTCAGTTATTTTCAATGTAAAGACTGCAAACAAGGGTTATTTACCTGACTGGTTTAGAAATCATTTGTACAAACTTTTTATAGATAAAACTAAACTCAAGAACATTGATGATATTTTGTACATGATACAAAAAGGAAAATTAAACGCTGGTTATGGCCTATCAGTCCAGAGAATGGACAAACAAATGTTCATTGAAATTTTTGAAGATGAGATTGTAACAACTGAAGATGGAGTTGATATTGAAT
>JAZLBN010000095.1:0-51243 GCA_045613725.1 Candidatus Gastranaerophilaceae bacterium | reverse complement strand
TAAAGAAAATTTCGATAAAGAAACTAAAAATGGACTTAAACTCGTAGAATTTTATACTACTTGGTGTACTTATTGCAGAAACCAAAGAATTGAACTTCAGGAATTAGAAGATTCTGATATTTGGATTGGATTAGTAGACGCAGATGAATCTCCAGAAATTCCACAAAAATTTGGAGTAAAGGGATTTCCAACTTTTGTATTATTAAAAAATGGAGAAAAAATTGCTGAATTCGTTGGTTTTCATCAAAAAGCCCAACTATTAAACCGATTAATGGATTATATCGGCTAAATTCTCTCCAAATTATCGTTTATCATATAGACTTCACCACTATTATGATCAAAGTGGCATTTTGCAATGTATAATCTGCCTTCTTCAACTGCAGAACGAATAATTGAAGAATTATTTAATAAAAATTCTTCCACCCAAATTGTATGTTTTCTTGCAAATTTGTTATTGCAATCCAATTGCCCTGCACTATCAATTACAGGATAAACACAATTTAAAATTGATTGAAAATCATCTGTTACATTTGGATAATGCTCATTTGCATAAGTCATAACACCACAGTCATCGTGTCCTAATAATATAATCAACGGCACATGTAATTTTTTAACCGCATATTCAAGACTTTCTCTTACATTCGGCCCCACAGTAATACCTGCAACCCTAACAACAAAAAGCTCCCCAATACCACAATCGAAAATAATCTCTGGTACAACTCTTGAATCAGAACAACTTAAAACACATGCATACGGTTCTTGATACAACGCAAGTTCACGCAATGTCGATAAACACATATTTTTTGCTGTCGGAGTACCATTTATAAAATTTTTGTTACCACAAAACAACTTTTCTAACTCTTGACGAGCCTTCTCTGGAATATTTACAGGTAAACTCATTTTCTCTCCTATTTATATTTTCATTTTATAAGACGATTTACCTAATGTCAAAATTATTCACTAGTTTTCTGACCAAATTCAACTATTTTTTTAACCCTTTGGAAATTTAATCTATCAACACTTGGTTCAACAAATTTCTTTATAATTACATGTTCGACAAACTTATCTATTGCCCCAACTGTTAAAATTAACGCTGTAAATGCTCCCAAAGATTTCCAAGCTTTTAATTTAAAAATATCTTTATTTAATTTAGTTTTCATCTCAACTGAATCTTGGCAAGAATCTAAAATATTCGTAAAATTAGTTTTTGCAAAAGCTTTAATTTTGTCCTCTTTTGAAT
The DNA here is from genome assembly GCA_045613725.1 of Candidatus Gastranaerophilaceae bacterium. GTDB lineage: Bacteria > Cyanobacteriota > Vampirovibrionia > Gastranaerophilales > Gastranaerophilaceae > Zag111. The sequence continues at coordinate 50,003 of JAZLBN010000095.1, read as the reverse complement.
TTGCAATAGCACCTCTTGCACAATTTTCAAGTAAAGTATCATATATCTTTATCAGAATATTTTTACGCTTAAAGTGTTTTTTCTTATGCACATAAAAATTATCAAAACTTTCCTGAAAATCTTTTAACAATTCTTCTCTGTTAGATCCGGAAGCAAAAATATCATTCGATGCAGAATAATTACAAATAAAGCGCAAAGTCTGTTCTTTTGCGTTTGTTGAAACACCCTGCTTTCCAATTTTATTAGCATAAGAAAATGCAGTTTGACCAATATGCCCTGAAACAGTAGGTAATATTATACTTGCTAAAGCTTGAAATACAGCTTGAGTAAATGCTCTTTTTCCATTTGGGTCATACTCGTTACCTTTGTTTTTATACTTGTCATAAATATCTGCACCAAAATACATCAAAGCGGGAACCCAAAATAGCCTTGCAGTAGTTGGAGCAATCTCATTTATGGCAATACCAATATCGTTAGTATAACCTAAGCCTCTAAGTGGCCAATTAGCCAAGGGGTCAACATATTTTTTCTTTTCCTTTTTGTTTTTATCAGCCTCAAAATCAATATTCTGACTCTGAGCTCCACAAAACGAAACTGTATTCAATGAGGTAATTTTCATTTTCTCTAAACCGTATCAAAATTTTTAAAAAATAATCGCTTGTGCCATAATACTACAAAAACGAGGAAAATTCAAGCTCATCAAAAGTTTTAAAACTATACACCCTGAAATCCCACATCATCTAGCAAATTTTCACCATTTGATGATGCAACGGCCATTTCATCACATCGTTCATTATATTCATGTCCAGCATGACCTTTTACCCATATAAATTTTACATTATGAGCCTCTTTAGCCTTCAATAGTCGTTTCCATAAATCTTGATTTTTAACAGGTTGCTTATTAGCACCTTTCCAACCCTTTTTTATCCAACCATCAATCCATTTCTGATTAAATGCATCCACTAAATATTTTGAATCTGATGTCAATTCTACATCGCAAGGCTTTTTAAGAGCTTCTAAACCAACAATTGCCGCCAAAAGCTCCATTCTATTATTTGTAGTAACCTTAAACCCTTCAGTAATTTCCTTTTTATGAACAGTTCCATTATCATCTTCGGCAATTAAGATTGTTCCATAACCGCCTTTTCCAGGGTTCCCACTACAAGCACCATCTGTATATATCTTTACTAACATTTTGTCTCCATTCCTAACCCTCTGTGATATCCCATAATTCTAAAATATCATCAGAAATTCCATTTAAAAACCTTGATGGTTTTGATAATACCATATTCATAGAATAATCATACATATCAACAGGATATGTTATATATAAATTATTTTTAGCACGAGTTGTTGCCACATACATCAAGCGTAATTCTTCATCCATCTCTTCTTCTGAATTAAAAGAATAAGCACTTGGAAAACGTCCATCTACTGCACCTATTATAAATACGCTATCCCATTCTAATCCTTTAGCAGAATGAATTGTAGAAATTGTCAACGCTTCATCATCAGAATTATTTTTATACATTCCCTCAACACTAGTATCTGGTGGCTCTAATGCCATATCACTAATAAAATCTTCCAAATTAGAATACTGACCAGCAAGATATTCAAAATGATCTAAATCTTTTTCTCGTTTTGAAAAATCATCATATTTATCTTTCAATATTGGTCTGTAATAATTTATCACTTCATCCACAATTTCTGAAGGTTTTTTAGTAGCAATTAAATTTTGTAATCTCCCCAATATTCTAAGCATAGGTTCTATACTTGATACCTTGTTTGATGGTAAAAGTTTTATATCAGGATTTAATTGCCCCTTAATTATAGGAATAATATTATTAACCGTTGCTGAACCAACACCTTTTAAAAGCAATAAAATTCTATTTAAACTTATCACATCATCAGGGTTTAGTAAAACTCTCAAATGAGCAACAATGTCCTTTATATGAGCAGTTTCCATAAATTTTGGACCACCGAATTTACGAAACGGAATTGCTCTTTTTGATAGTTCAATTTCTAAAGAATATGACATCCTTGCATTTCTTGCAAGAACACAGATGTCAGATAAGTTAATATCTTCATCTAACAATTCAAGAATTCTTTGACATATGAAATCAGCTTCCATTTGAGTATCCTTAGCACAAATTAAAGCAGGCATCACAGGAGATTCTATATCCGAAAATAAACTCTTTGCGTATTTTTCTTTTGCCTTAGAAATAATCGTATTAGTAAGTTTTAAAATATTTTGTGTACTACGATAATTTTGTTCAAGCTTAATTATTTTTGTATTCTCAAATAATTTAGGAAAATCAAGAATATTTCTGTAATTTGCTCCCCTAAAGGAATAAATACTTTGAGCATCATCTCCAACTGCCATAATATTATTATGTTCAGATGCCAAAAGCTTAATTACATCTGCCTGCAATGTGTTTGTATCTTGATACTCATCAACCATAATATATTGATACTGATTCGATAAAGCCTTTCTCAATCCTTCGTTATTCTCTAACAACAACTTCACATACAAGAGCAAATCATCATAATCTAGCACTGAATTCTCTCGTTTATAAGAAACATACGCCTTATGTACCTCAATAATCTTATCTTCGCAATGTAAAAATTGAGGGAATTCATCTTCAATTATTTGTTTTGTAGGAGTTTCTTTGTTTACACTTTTCGAATATATTTCTAAAATTGTAGCTTTCTTTGGAAATCTTTTTTCTTTCTTCGGATAAAGTTGGCCAGTAATATGATTGATAATATCTTCACAATCAGCTTTATCTAAGATTGTAAAATTATTTTTCAATTTTAATAGTTTTGAATATTTTCTTAAAATAATATTTGCAAATGAATGAAACGTACCGCCTGCAACTTTTTCACATCTATCATCTAAAACCATAGTAGCCCTAGATAACATTTCTGCTGCAGCTTTTTTAGTAAAAGTTAAAAGCAAAATACTTTCAGGTTTAACACCATCTTCAATCAGCCTTGCAACACGATAAGTAAGAGTTTTTGTTTTTCCAGAACCAGCGCCTGCTATTACTAAAATTGGACCTTGTTTTGATATAACAGCATCTAATTGAGCAGGATTTAAATCCGATTCATAATTAACTTTATAATCAGATTTTAATGACTCCCTTTTCTTTAGAACATATTTTTTACGTTCCGGTTTGTTTGTATTAACTTCAACAATATCGTTTCCCATAACGCTTATTATAGAATATTTAGAGTAAATTTTCCAATTACTAATGTAAAGATTTTATAAGTCTTATCAAAAATTACTAAATTTAATACAATTTATGCCGATATATAAATTGTATTTTATAAAACAAACGAGAGAGGCTAGAATAGTGAAGAAAATATTTATTATGTTTTGTGTAATTTGTACCATTATGTTTGGGCTAATTCCTACATCAGATGCAGCATCAAAAACAGCAAGACAGCGTAGATGGCAAAATCCAAAAAGCATCAAAACATATGTTCCTCCGAAACACAGAGATACAGCTATGATGAAACGAGCATTCGCAGAATGGTCAAGAAAAACTAATAATAGAATTGTCTTTAAATATGTTTCAACAAAAACAGAAGCCGACATCACAGTCCGTTTTCTAGATAAAATAGAAAACTGCGGTGAATCTCATAATGCAATAGGCTGTGCAAGATCAACATACTTCCCGTGTACACAATCTAGTTGTAGATTTAAACACGTATATGTTGACATTGCTGATAAAACTACAAGTGGTAGAAAACTAAGTAATAAAGTTGAAATTTATACAACAATGCTTCATGAAATTGGTCATGCCATAGGCTTAGGACACAACGCACATAACAAATACAGTATTATGTCTACAGATCCATATCGTTCTGTTTTAAAACAAGAAATTGATAAAGAAGACCTAGCTAAATTAGCAGAAATCTACAATTGGTAACATAGAAAGAAAATTATGAAAAAAATATATACAATTTTAACCATTATTTTAACATTTTTTGTAACTACTTACACTCAAGCTTTTGCTGATGCAAGGTGGTTAAATCCTAAATCAATCAGAACATATATTCCTGAACATGCAAAAAAAGAATTGATGAAACAAGCTTTTACACAATGGACAACATTTACAAATGGAAAAATTGCATTTAAATACGTAAATAGCCCTAAAAATGCTCAAATTGTCGTAAAATTTGTCAAAGATATTTATGATGTTACTGGTAATAAAACAACTATTGGACAAACTTATCACAAATCACTTGGACCAGAGATGGTATATGCAGAAATCACCATTTCTGACCGTTCTCCAAACGGTGCAGCGTTCAAAAAAGATGCAGTTTATAGAGTTATGGTACACGAAATTGGACACGCATTAGGTATCTTTGGTCATTCCCAAGATAAAATGAGCGTCATGTATTATGCAAGAGCAAGCAGACACCAACATCTTACTGAAGACGATTTAATATACATAGGTAAATTATATGGCTGGCGTTAATTTTTAAAGTTACGCTGAGCGATGCTCCAGTCATAAACCTTATACATATTTATTGTATCAATTTTTGATATACCTTTTTGTTTTTCATTAATTGGTACATACATAATACTTGATGGTTTTCTTTCATTATGGCTCATACCAATAACATGACCAACTTCATGAAGCATTGTTTTATAAATGTATTCATTTGAATATTTTTTCGCAGCCTTACTTTTTGTTGCAATTTTAATCTCTGCTTTAGTTATCTTAGAACCATTTGTTGAAACTGTATACCCACCAAGAGGACTTTCTAAACCTTCCGCTTTATCAATAAAAGATACTACAATATCAGCTTTATCTTTTGGCGCATATGAAAAACTCAACTGTCCATTACTTGTATTTTGCCATGCACTAAAGGCTTTGCGCATTGAATCACTCTTAGGGTCTTGAGGCACATAAACCTTTACTACCTTTTTATCCCAATGAGGTACAGAACTTTTTCTTGCCGAAGTATTTGTTGAAGCTGCCTGTGTAACATTTGCAACAGCAAACACAAACATAAATATTGCAATAATTCCTAATATAACTTTTTTAATCATTTTTCTATACCCCTTTCATATGCAAATTATACATTAGCACATATAAAAACGCAAATTGTTGAAAAAAGTTCAAACATATTTTTATTGAAATTTTTTAATTAATCTTCAACCGAAAAAGCATAAATAATTTTACGATTATATTCTTGTCCAACCTTTAAAATACCTTTTTCAGTAAAAGATTCAGTATTTATCGCATTTGGATAAAACTGAGGCTCAACACAGAATGAAGAACGTCTTTCATAACGAGTTCCAGATTTTCCACTAGGCTGAGTAGATTTTCCTAGGTGATTTGCTGTATAAAATTGGAAACCTGGCAAATCAGTATAAACTTCTAACTCTATACCAGTTTTTTCTGATTCTACCTCTGCTACTTTAATTAATGATTCACCATCATATCCATCAACACAATAATTCTGATCAAATCCTTTTGCTATTTTCATTTGTTCATTATCAGAATCTATAACGTCACCTATTTTCTTTGCTTGAGAAAAATCAAATGGTGTTCCTTTTACTGATTTTATTTCTCCTGTTGGAATTGCAATTGCACTATTTAGTGTGATATTAGAAGAATTTTGTAATTTCACCTTATGATTATAAACAGAATTTTCTTGAGTATTTTCAGCACCATCAAGATTGAAATACGTATGATTTGTCATATTAATCAAAGTATCTTTATCTGATTTTGCATTATATTCAATATGCAATTTGTTATCATTATCAAACTTATATGTAACAGATGCCTCAACATTGCCTGGATATCCACTTTCCATATCTTTTTTCAAATATGTAAACTTAATACCATCTTTTAAAACTTGAGCTCTCCAATTTTGAACATCAAAACCTTGAGTTCCACCATGGGAATGGGTCTGCCCATTATCCTTATTCTTTTCTAAATCATAAACATTATCCCCTAGAGAAAATTTACCACCACTAATCTTATTCGCACAAGGACCTATTGTACCACCGGCATGACCAACAGGAGACTCTTCATATGGGGTTACATTATCATAACCTTGCGTAACATCTATCATTTTCCCGTTTTTATCAGGCACCCTGATTGCCGTAATTGTTGCACCAAATGTTGATAAATCGACACTTGCGCCATTTTTATTTGTAATAGTATAAACTACAGCTTCTTCGCCTGTTTTTTTAATTGTGCCAAATGATTTTTGAGTAATCTTCATATCCTCAAATTTCGCATCAGATTTTAATTTTTCTACTTTTACGCTTTTTACAAAAGTATCTTGAATCGGTTGACTTGCAATAAATGATTGGTTATACACAAATCTTTGCGAGATATCCTGATACTTGTTGAACACTACCTGTGGATTAAAATCAATCGGCATAAAAACTCCTTTTTTCTCATTATAAATAAAAAAAGGAAAATACAAAATTTTGCTATATGAGATTAATCATAATAGTTATTTTTTAATTCCTCAATAGAATCGCCACCGTATTTTAGCAATATCTCATCTGCCAAAATCCAAGCAACACGAGCCTCTGCCACTACAGAACACGCCTCAACAGCACATACATCAGAACGCTCAAAATGAGCTTCTGTTTCTTCCATTGTTTTGGAATCAATCGTTCTGAGTGGAGTTCTCATAGTCGGAATAGGTTTCATAACAGCAGAAATAACCAAATCTTCACCATTTGTCATTCCACCTTCAATTCCGCCAGCATTGTTAGTTTTACGTTCAATTTCACTATTATTCAAAAACATCTCATCGTGATATTCACTACCCAGATAACCCAATGGATTAGTACCAACTTCAACCACTTTTATCGCTGGAATGCTCATTACAGCTTGTGCTAATCTACCATCAATACCTCTATCCCAATGGACATGAGAACCTAAGCCAACAGGTAAATTTTTATATACAACTACAAATTTTCCACCGATAGTATCACCTTTACCACGCATATTATCAACTTCATTATTAAATTCAGTAGGGCAACAAGCTGAACCAATTTGAAGCACTTTTGATGAACCTATAATTTCAAGTTCTTTTAATAATAATTTCGCAATAGCACCAACTGCAACCTCTATTGCAGTTTTTCTCGCACTAGAGCGTTCTAAAATATTGCGTAAATCTGTCTGGTTATATTTTACACTACCGGCAAAATCCGCATGACCAGGTCTATATGTAGAAAAAGATTTATCGTCAGTAATATCTTCAGGAGCAGAACTCATTATTTTTTTCCACGACTCAAAATCTCGATTTTTAACAACTAAAGTAATCGGTGAACCTAAAGTCTTACCAAACCTGACACCTGAAGTAATTTCAACCGTATCTTTTTCAATTTTCATACGTTCGCCTCTACCATAACCTTGTTGGCGTCTTTGTAATTCATTGTTAATAAATTCAATATCTATGGTTATACCAGCAGGTACACCTTCAATTATTGCGGTAAGACATTTTCCGTGACTTTCTCCAGCTGTTAAAAATCTAAACTTTTTCATTATTCACCTTTATCTTTATGTTTTAGAAATGATTGAACTTTTGTCTGCATCATTTCTTCTTTTATTTTAAAACCAGAATCTGTATTTTGTACAATTTGATACATTTTTAACCAATAAGTTTCACTTGATGGTTGTCTTTCTGCAGTAATTTTTATTCCCTGAGGAGTTTCTTGAGCAGAAATATTCCTGTATTTATTTTTATACCTTCTAAGTTTAGCAGTTTTTTGACCTATTTTCAATTCCTTAAAAAATCTTTTTGAAGGTACTACCACATCAACAGTCTCACCCGTTGGTTTGACAACCTCTCTTATTATTTTGGCATCAGGTGAATACATCTGCAAAAGATTCTCATTATAAGAGTTTGCATATTCTTGATATTGTTTGAAAAACTCAACAGCTTTCTGAGTTGTACTTGCTAACACAACATCATTTATAAATATTGCACTCAATATTATTAAAACCATTTTTAAAATCATAATAATTTTCTCCCAAATAAATCTTATTTGATTTTTTAAAATATTACATTAACTCATTTGGCTAGAAATATATTGGATTTTTGTGTAATATACTTAAATTATGAAAAAAGTACTAATTGTCGATGATGTTCCAGGTTGGGTAAAATTTCACCAAAATAACATCAAATATTTAAATCTAGATATAGAAATTGATTACGCCTACAGCGCAAAAGAAGCCATTGAAAAAATCGAAGCTTCTATTGATGACCCATACTCAACAATATTTACTGATATGCAAATGGAAAGTAATTTTTTACCTAAGATGGCTGGAGAATGGCTTATTGAACAAATCAAAACATATGCAAAATACTATAACAACACAAAAATTGTTATCATTTCTGCCGCTCCAAATATCAAAAACATTGCAGAAAAATACAACGTCTTCTATCTACCCAAAACAGTCGCTAGAAATTCCGATGCTGAAATTTATAGACAATTTTTGGAATAAGATTTTAATTATACCTTTTGGAATACGAAAATATATTCGTGAGTAAAGATACTAAAACCGCCAGCTAGAGCTCTATAACGCCACAAATTAGCAGTTCTACCTTTACCTCTTTCATTACCTTGAATATCTTTTACGATAGTTGATTTTAATACAAAACCAAGTTTTCTCATTCTGTTCATACATTCAAATCCCAATGGTTGAACTTCTGAGTTTTTGTAACTATCTCCGATAATCAAACATGCAAATCGACCTTTTTCCAACATGTCATAGCCATTTTTCGCTACTTTTTCAAACATATCATAGAACTGCTCTGTAGATTCACAATTTGATAAATCTTCTTTTTTATCTGAAAACTTAATAATATCGTCATAAGGTGGATGTAACATCAAGAACTGTGCTTTCTTTTCACTCAAAATATCAAGACCTGCTTGAATTTTATCTTTCACAACTTCTGATGACGAATCACCACAAATAATTCTCACATCTGTAACTAATTGTTTTGGAGTGAATTTTTCAGAAACACTTTCTGCTAATTCTTCTTTTAATTCCACACCAATACAACGTCTTTCCATATTAATAGCTTCAATACCAGACGTTCCAGATCCAAAGAATAAATCAAGAACAACATCGCCTTTTTTGGTGTATCTTTCATACATTTGTTGAGCAATTTGAGGAATATAATTACCATGATACTCATTTGAGTGACCATGTTGTTTCAATCTTGATGGAAATTGCCACAATGTACCAGTCAAAATGTGAGCATAATCTTTCCATTTTTTTAAATTTATATCACTATACTTAGTCGTTTTCACTTCAGGTTGTTTTACTATTTGCAAATCAGCCTGTTTAACTGGTTGTAATTTTAAATTTGTATTAGATTTTCTCACAAAATGCCCCTCGTCTGTATATATTTTTCTACATTATTAGCTTATAAAAATGTTTCAAATTTGTAATCAAACATTTAGATGATTTTGTGTTTGATGTAGATTGATATAGAGGTTTAGGGAAAGAATTATGGCAAGAATTAAACAACTATCAAAACACTTAATAAACCAAATCGCAGCAGGAGAGGTTATAGAAAGACCAGCTTCAGTTGTAAAAGAATTAACAGAAAATTCAATTGACGCTGGAGCCACAAAAATTAGTATCGATATAAATAATGATTGCCGTGATATTAGAGTTGCGGATAACGGTTGTGGGATTCATCCAGATGATATCCTTTTGGCCTTTTCCAAACACGCAACTAGTAAACTTCAACAAGATGAAGATCTTTTTGATATTCAAACACTGGGTTTTAGAGGAGAAGCACTTTCCAGTATAATCTCTATTGCAAAATTAACTTGCACCACAAGAACTAAAGATTTTGAAACAGGAACAAAAGTAAAATGTGAGAACTCAGAAGTCACGCAAGTTGAAACAGGATGCGCAATTGGCACAATTATGGATATTAAAGATCTATTTTATAACGTACCAGTGCGTTTAAAATTCTTAAAAAATTCAAACACTGAATTTTCATATATTCAAGAAATTATTCAAGCAATCGCTCTTTCTCATCCAGAAGTTGCAATAGAATTAAAAAAATTTGGTAAAACTGCGTTAAAAACAACTGGCCAAGGGAATTTAACTCAGACAATCAAAGAGGTATACTCTTCAGATGTTACATCTAACCTTAAAGTAGTTCTAAAAACAGATGACCTTTCAGGATTAAAAATATCAGGGTATGTGAGTACACCGGATTATACTCGCTCAAGCAAAAAAAGCTATCATCTATATATAAACTCTCGTAGTGTAAAATGTCCCGTATTCCAAAAGGCAATCGACACTGTTTATAAGAACTTAACAGCAAATAACAAATATCCTTTTGTTGTTTTAAATTTAGAAATTCCAACTCAAGATGTTGATGTTAACGTACACCCAACTAAAAAAGAAGTTCGTTATAAAAACCCTAACCAGATTTTTAATTTCATATACACATCTGTCGAAGCAGGATTATCAAATTACGTAGAAAGAAATTACACACCAATATACAGCATAAAACAAAGTGAACCTGAACCAATTGAAACTACACAACAAGAAGAATCTAATGTCGCACCTCTTGAGCCTGCAAATAAAGGCTTTTTTATAGACAAAGACTCAGATACAATGTTCTTTTCAGATATTGATATGAAAAACCTTGAACATAAATCTACAAATTTTACCGTACCTGAGCAACAACAAATTTTCACAAATCATGAAACTCAAGCTCCAGAACCAGAGGAAAATATTATTGGGCAATACCATCAAACATATATCCTAATCGACACTGAAGAAGGTTTGGAAATAGTTGATCAACATATTGCGGAAGAAAGATATATCTATGAAAAACTGAAATCTGAAAAGAATGTAACTTCCCAAATGTTATTTGTATCAGATGTAATAGAAATCTCAATAACTGAAGGTGAATTAATCAAAGAAAACCTCGATAAATTCGAAAAGTTCGGATATGGAATCGAGTTTCTAAAAGATACTGAAATAATATTCCGCAAAGTCCCTCAGTTATTAGCTAAAGCCAATCCAAAAGACATTTTAGCAGATATTTTAGAAAATATTGAAGGTGACATTGATAATCTTGAAGAAAAAATACTTATAACCACATCTTGCAAAGCTGCAGTAAAAGCTAATACAAAATTATCTATATGGCAAATGCAAGAAATAATCAAAAAATGGCGTACGACTAAAATGCCATACACTTGCCCGCACGGTAGACCAGTTTCAAAAATTATTCCTCACAAAGAACTTGCAGGATTTTTCCAAAGAAATAAATAAACACATTTTGAGAATCTCAAAATGTGTTTATAAAACGATTTTAATAATTTATCTTATTGTCTGACTTTATTTTCATTACCATCTTTAAGTCTTTTTATATTTTCACGGTGAAGATAAATTACATACACTGCAGCAACCAATGAATAACCAATATATGCAATTGGAGCTTTTAACAACCACATAAACACAGGTGCAAAAGCTAATGCAACAATAGAACCGAGAGAAACATACTTAGAAAACCATGTTACACATGCCCAAATAGCTGCTACTATCAATCCTACCTGCCAATTTAGCGCCAACAAAGTACCAACACCAGTCGCAACAGATTTACCACCTGTAAATTTAAGAAATATTGATTTACTATGTCCTAAAATAACACATACCGCAGCAATTACAGGAACTAAACCAGATTTTGTAAATACCGTCGCAAAAAATGAAGCTAATAAAATTGGTATAACGCCTTTTATAGCATCTAATATCATTACAGTAAAAAACCATTTTTTACCCATTACACGCTTTACATTCGTTGCTCCGGTAGAACCTGAACCTACTGTTCTAATATCTTGTCCTGTAAAAAGTTTTACAATTATATATCCAGTAGGAATTGAACCAATCAAATATGCAATAATTGCTACAATAGATAATTGTTTTATAATTTCAATATAAATCATATCCTTAATTCTCCCTAATCTTCTCTATTCTTGGATTATTATAACATTTAACATTTTTATTGGCAATTATTTCAAAATCATCTTAAATGCTAAATTTTCCACTACAGTCTGTAAATTCATCGCTGGAGTCAATGAAATTTGGCGCTTTGCATCTTCTACATATTTTAAATCTTCAATAAGCCTGTAGTACAAATGTTTATTTTCAAAATTAGTCTTAATTACTGCAACCATATAATTTTGTATTTGGGCAAAAACCTCTTTTGGTTCATTTTCATTTAACAAATTCATTAAATTTTGTTCAAAATTTAATACATCATTTCTTGAAATTGTCCAATAATCCTTAACAACATTTTCTACAACAGAATAATCTTCCGTTTCAAAAACTTTTCCAGCCACAAAAAAGGCTTGAGCTCTTGAAACAATAGTAGAAATAATGTCAGATTTATCTTTTGTAAGAAAAATAAATGTAGTATTTTTCGGTGGCTCTTCAAAAGTTTTCAATAAAGCATTCGAAGTTGCTTCAGGAAAATTCATTTTATTTAATGGCAAAAGATTACCCTCTTCATCTCTATCACAAAAAATATAAACTCTATGATAATCACTTGAAATAGAGAGCTCACTTATTATCGATTTAGCTTGTCCAATATTTATATTCTTTTTACCTTTTGAAGATTCTTCATCATCCAAATCTGAACTTCCATCTTTAAAATCCAAACGAGTATAAATTTTAACGGCAGGATGTGTCTGTTCTTTTATCCAACGACAATTTAAACAATTACACTCTATTTCTTTTGACTCAGAACAATTTAATAACCTAGCAATTTCTAATGCTAACTCACATTGGCTAGTTATATCAGGACCCCAAAATAATAAACAATGACTAATATTTTTATCAACATCAGAAATACCATTTGAAAAATATTCAAACAGTCTTGGATATTTTTGTTGAATCTCATTATTGTAATATTGCAAATTCAACCTCCTTTTCAATATCCAGCATTGCTTGACCTGATTTTATTTTGTATTCAGCATTTGTCAAATTTTCTTTCAACTTTACTAGATTTTTCAATGAAATATTTTTAAGTTTTTGCATTTCCAACTTAACACGATATGGATGCATATTCACTATTTTCGCAATTTCATCTGGAGAATATTTAGAAGAATGTGCTTTTATTTGAATTTTACCACGCAACAATGTATGCAAAACCGACAAAATTTCTAAAGGATGTTTTTTTGTCAAAAGTTTTTGAAACTCTTCAATTGCTTTTTTCTTTTCATCACAAATCAAATAATCTGCAAAAACAAATAAGTCTTCATTAGTTACACAAATTTCTTTAATCATCTCTTTTGTAACTGAATTTTTACCAGCATAAACTTTCAATTTTTCTAATTCTGAATCCAACATTCTTAGATTTGAACCAACTTGAAGCAATATAGCTGATACAATATCATCACTTAATTTTAAATCTTTTGATTTTGCCTGATTTTTAATCCAAGCTTCTAGTTCAGCTGTTTTATATGATGGAATTTGAGCGAATTCTTGAGCATTATATTTTGACAATAATTTAAAAATCTTTTTACGCTTGTCAATTTTTTTCTGGCTATCAGGAAGAACTTGAGCAACAAAAATTATATCTACATTTTCACTCACAGAATCAAGCGCTTCAGTAAGCTGAGATAATTGTTTATCGTCCAAGCCTTTATCATCTCCTGATTTACCACTCAAATATGAAAGACAATTAATTTCAATCAACAAATTGCCAAACATCATCGGCTGAGATTTGATAGCTGCGATTAAATCAGGGAATTTTGGGTTATTAAAAACCTTATAACTCATTTCAATGAAATCTTTATCAAGTTTTTCCTTGAATTTTTTAATTTCATTCGAAATATTAAATTCTTCATCCCCATAAAAAAAGTAAATCATATTTATATTTTATAAAAAAACTAGATTTTAGCAAACTTTTCTTTTATAAAATTAAAAATTTTTGATAAATTTAAACCTTTTTTTTGTTTCAAATTTGTTGGTAAATACATTACTACATTATCTGCATATTCAACAGGTAATTGCTTTTTTATAGAAATATAAAAATCCATTACACTATTCAAATACGGAGATTCTGAAACAAATCCTTTTTTTCGATAAAACAAATGAGGTGGTTTATTAGGGCTAAAAATTCTACTAGCAATCAAATGAACCCGTCCTTCGCAACCTGTTCTTCTGCTTTCGGCTTTTGCTAAATTCAAAAATGCAGAACCGTGTCCCATACATTTATCGTTAATATTTATTTCCGAGATATAATATGACTTATAAGGCATCGGTATTGGATATAATTCCACATCAGGGTTCCTATACATAACTGGAGCTGCTTTCATTGAACCCACAAACTGCTTTGTTTGCGTATCAAACATATTATAAACAGTTACAAAAGTATCCCCACAATTCAAGTTATCCTGAACTTTAACTCGTTCAGAGAATTTATATATCAGTCTTTTTGGTAATTCTTTTAAAGGTTTTTTATACAATACAGAGTTTATACAGTTTTTCATAAACTATATACCTCCTTATCAAAAATAAAATTAATGAATTTTTGCCAACGAGTCACTGGAGACTTAATCGGTGGATAATACATCATTACTCCATCTTTAAAATCTAAATAAGTTGCATCTTTTCCTTGATTAACAAATTTTGCCAATTTTCGATTTACTGTAGCATCGTTAGTATTCATACCATATTTCCAATAAAAAATATGTGGAATTCTATTTGGTTTATATCCCGAATTTGGAGATAAATGAATATTACCCAAACACCCAACTTTTTTACTAAATTCTCTTGCAAAATCTAAAAAAGCAGTTCCAAAACCTAAACCTGAAGTTCCAGATAATATTCTATTTATAAATAATGATGGAACTTGAGTCATCCCATCACGTGAAATAATCTCTTTTGTACACTCCATTATTGCAGTAGCATCACAATCTTTATTTGTTGATATCATAACAAATCTATCACGCAATTCTCCAGTTACAACATTTTTTCCCGTTGCTAAATGATATACAACCTTATCAGAATGTCTACCATTTGAAAAATTTTTTATCGGGGGGTACTTCAGTCTTATATTTTTCATACCTACATAAAGAAAAAACAAAACTTTTTTTGCCTAATTCTGTCAAAAACACTTAATTTATATAACATTTGTAACATAAAAACATTGTAAAAAAATAATAATATTCAAGACGAAAAGCTATTTTGGTATTATAATTAGAGAAAGAAAAGAGATTGTAGATAGTAGGAATAGAATTTTGAAAAAGAAATACCATTTTATAGCCATTGGTGGCGTTGGAATGAGCGGACTAGCAAAATTTTTATTACAAAAAGGTTTTGAAGTAACTGGCTCTGATATAAATGATAGTAAATATGTTCAAAAAGTGAAAGACTTAGGAGCAAAAGTTTTTATTGGACATAGCGAAGATAACTTGCCTGAAGATTGCACAGTAATAGCAAGTACAGCAATAAAAGAAGATAACCCAGAAATTCAAAAAGCAAAACGCATAGGGTTACCTATTTGGCACCGTTCTGATTTACTTGCTGAAATTTCAGAAAATGAAGAATACTTCATTGGATATTCTGGTACACACGGAAAAACCACAACAAGTGGACTTTGCTCATATGTAATGGAATTAGCTGGATTAGAACCATCATATGTTGTTGGAGGCTTGCTCCCAGAAATAGATACAAATGCTAATGCAACTAATAAAAAATATTTTATTGCAGAACTTGATGAAAGCGACGGAACAATCGTTAAATATAGTGCAAATCTTGTTGTTGTTAATAACTTAGAGCCTGATCATCTAGACTTTTACAAAAACGGATTAGATTCTATATTAGAAACTTTTGAAAAGTTTTTATCAAATATTAGAAAAGATGGAATTATCCTTGCTAATACAGATAACGATGGGGTCAAAAGACTTGTAAAATATTATACAGAACACGAATTAGCAAACAATGCTAGATTTGTAACTTTCTCAATTGGTGGAAATACTGATTATTGCGCAAAAAATATTAATTATGCAGAAGATTTCACAACTTTTGATATTATTCATAAAGGTGAATACCAAACAACTTTAAAAATTTGTTTAAAAGGAGTTCATAATGTTTACAACTCACTTGCAGTATGGGCAAGTTTACATATTGCAGGAATCGATATGGAGCTTGTAAACCCTCATTTTGCAACATTTACAGGAATGGGTAGAAGATTTCAAAAAGTTGGAGAATTTAATGATATAACAATCTATGATGATTATGCGCATCATCCAACAGAAATTAAAGCAACATTATCATCATCTAAATCCTTCAAAGAAAGAAATGTAATTGCAGTATTCCAACCACATCGATACACTCGATTACATAATCTTTGGAATGAATTTATGGGCGCTTTTGGAGATGTAGATAGAGTGATAGTAACTGATGTATATGCGGCAAGTGAAACACCAATTGAAGGCGTAGATTCAATAACATTTACAAACGAGTTAAAAGAAAAAATTGAAATCCCTTGCGAACACTTATCAGGTAGCATACAAGAAGTAGCAAAAAAACTTTATCCAACACTAAAAACTGGTGACATAGTAATTGGACTTGGTGCAGGAACAATTACAAATTTAGGAAAAGAGTTATTAATGCTAAGTAAGGAGTAATTTTGACAATCTATTCAGAGAAAAATTATGATATTAAATCATTAACATCATTCAAAATTGGTGGAGAAATTAAGGAAGTATTTTTCCCAAAAGATTTGAATGAGTTTGAACAGGTTTTACGTGAAAACAAAGATATTCAAGTTTTTGGAAACTTATCAAATACTTTAATTTCTTCTGACGGATATAATGGCAAAATTGTACTTACTACAAATATGGATTCTGTTAAAATCAATGGAACTAAAGTTATCGCAGATGCTGGTGTTAAAGGTCCTAAATTAGCACAAGAAGTTTGCGAAAAAGGGTTATCTGGATTCGAATTTATGATAGGTTTCCCTGGTTCTATTGGCGGAGAAGTTTGTATGAACGCTTCAGCAAAAGGACAGTCTGTAAGTGACTTTTTAACAGTAGTTACTTGTTATTCTCCAGAAAAAGGAATAATAAAAATTTCAAAAGATGAAATGGATTTTCAATATAGATATTCTCGTTGTATGAACGAAAATTTAATAGTACTTCAAGCAGAATTTGAACTTGAGCAAAAAACAAAAAATGAAGTTCAAAATCAGATGAACGAAAATTTATTATTCAGAAAACTCCATCAACCATTACTTTCATTACCAAATTGTGGAAGCATTTTTAAAAACCCTCAAGGAGATTCAGCAGGAAGACTCGCTGAGGCTGTCGGGGTTAAAGGTTTAACATATGGTGGAGCTAAAATCTGGGAAGGTCACGCCAATTTTATAGTAAATTATAAAAGTGCAAATTCTTTGGATGTTCTTGAGCTTATGAACACCATTTATACAAAAGTAAAAGAAAGATATAATATTGAATTAGAACCTGAAATTAGATTTTTAGGTGGAAATAACAAAAGGGAAAACGAAATATGCAAAATATTGTACAAAACAAAATAGATAAAAATGCTAAAATTGCAGTCTTATCAGGTGGGATGTCTTCCGAAGCAGAAGTTTCAAGACGTTCTGGAAAAGGTTGTTATGATGCTTTAAAACGACTTGGTTATACAAATGTTGATTTGGTTGAAGTAGATGCAAACATTACCCAAGTATTAAAAAACGGGAATTATGATTTTGCATATAATGCTCTTCACGGAAAATTTGGAGAAGACGGCTGTATCCAAGGAATATTAGAAATTTTACAAATTCCATACACAGGTTGTGGGGTAATGGCATCTGCAGTTTGTATGAATAAAGAATATACAAAAAGAATTTTATCTACAGATAAAAATATTCCTTTAATCAAGTCTGTATTTGTGCAAAAAGGTGATGACGTTAAAGAAAAAACTAAAGATTTAAATTACCCACTAATAACAAAACCTGTATGCGAAGGTTCAAGCTTTGGTATGACAAAAGTAAACACTCCACAAGAATTGGAAAAAGCTTATCAAGATGCGATTAAATATAATGAGGATGTATTAATCGAAGAATATCTAGTTGGAATTTGTGCAACAGTTGGAGTTTTAGAAGGTGAAAACGGTCTATTTGCAACAGAAATTCTTGAATTAAGACCAAAAAATGAATGGTATGATTACGAGGCAAAATATACAAAAGGAATGACAGAATTCATACTACCAGCAGAACTTGACGAAAATATGACAAAACAAGTTAAAGAAATTGCAATAAATGCATTTAAAATAGCTGGATGTAAAGGGGTATCTAGAGTTGACTTTTTAATTGTAAATAATATTCCTTTCGTCCTAGAAATTAATACTTCACCTGGTATGACTGAAACAAGCGATCTTCCAGCTCAGGCAAATGCAATGGGAATAAATTACGATAATTTAGTACAAATTATTTTAAACGGAGCTGGATTAAATAAATAATGAAAGATTCAAAATACTATAAAAAGAATCCTCATAGTAATAAAGAGCATCACGATGAATTTACATCAGTGAAGCATACTGTGAAGCGTAAAAGAACAGAAAGAAAGTTAAGAAAAAAACGTAAAAAAGTAGACCACTTAAAAACTTTCTTATCTTCGACATTACTAATTTGTCTTATTCTTTTAATATATGAATTTTTTCAACTACCACAATGGTATCTGCCACAAGATATCTTCACAAATCCTACAAACGAAAAAGTTGAAATTTTAAACAATAAAATAATTCCAACATACGTTATAAACAACAACTTAAAAAATGTAGAAGTTTCTAAACTCCCAATATTCTTGGCCAGTGTTGATCCAATAAAAAAAGAACTTTATAAAATACCGGTTGTAAAAAAGGTATATGTAAGACGTTACGGTTTTCCTGCAAGAGTACAAATTATCATAAGAGAAAGAGTTCCAATTGCAATTATTAAAACAGATATAAATAATAAACCTATAGCATTTTTCACTTCTGACAATGTACTTGTAACAAACAAACAATATATGAATTTGTCAGATACAAGTTCTTTAATAAATATAATAACAACAACTCAAGGGTTGAAAACTGATTTCTCACCTGAAAAATTTGAAGAAATCGAAAAAATTATTCAAGCAGTAGAAACCTACTCAAACGAAAAAGTTGAATATATTGATTTGAGAAAACCTAACGACGTTTTCGTAAAAATCAAAACAACTAATATTAGGTTGGGTACTATAGACAATACAGTATTCGAAAGAATAAAAAGAATATATACTATTTTACCTCAAATAACCGAGGTTAATAGTAAAATCAAGTATGTTGATTTGAGCTGGGATAGAGTAAACTATTTAAAACTTCAAAAAACAAAATAATATGAACTTTAACAATAAATACAATTTAATAAAAGATTTTACTCAGAAAGAATTAAAAATAATTGAAGAAAAAATGGTTTCGGCAATCGAAACACGAGAACCTTTAAAAACTTCTCTTATTAACTTTCTCACAGCTCCATCCAAAAGAATTCGACCCGTTTTAGCTATTTTATATTTGAAAGCACTTGGCGAAGCCATTAACACAAAACAACTAGATTTCTTAACTGTAATAGAAATGGTTCATAATGCATCATTAATCCACGATGACATCATAGATGAAAGCGAGTTAAGACGAGGAAACAAAACTCTTAGTACGGATTTTGATAATAAATTAGCAGTAATTTCTGGAGATTATATCTTAGCACTATCGATAGAAAAACTAACAGAAATTGGAGAAATTGAAATTATAAAAGATTTCTCTCAAACAATCCAACAAATGTGTACTGGTGAAATTAATCAAAACTTCGATAGATTTAAAATTGGAACAATTGAAGATTATATTGAAAAAACTAAAGATAAAACAGCTTACCTTTTTGAAATTGCAATAATAGGTTGTTTGAAACTCCAAAAAAATCAATCCTACATAACATATGCTAAAAATTTTGGTCTCAATGTAGGTATTGCATTTCAAATACGAGATGATTTGCTAAATATAATAGAAAACGACACAACTAAACCCACAAATAATGACTATGAAAGTGGCATATACACTGCTCCAATAATACTTGGAAATAAAGATGATAACTACAAATCAGGTATTGAAAAAACTAAAGATTTGTTGAATAATTATTTACAAAGTGCTAAAGAACAACTTAAAATACTTCCTAATAATGAGTATAAAAAAGCACTAGAAGAGTTTTTGGAGCTATTAAATAATGTTTAAAATAAGACAAAATTGGGAAAATTTTAAATTTAGATTAAAAGAACAACAAGATGCAGCTTGGATGAATTTTAAATCCAAATTACCGGAAAATACACAAAACTCTTTAGATAAATTTGAAAACTGGTATAGAGAGTACAAAGAAACTGCTTTATGCGAAATTATTGAAACTATAGTATTTGTGCTCGTAATGGTTATTATAATTAGGTTTTTTGTTGGAGAAATCCGTTGGATTCCATCAGGCTCAATGAAACCTACATTTATCGAAGGCGATAGAATTATTGTTGAAAGATATTCACGATTTTTCACAACTCCAAAGCGTGGAGATATTATGGTGTTTTACCCACCATCAACAAAACTTTCTAGAAAACCACTTCCTTTATTATCAAGATTAACAGGAATTTTGTGTAAAGATGTAGCATATATCAAACGTGTTGTAGGTATGCCTGGAGATAAACTAGAAATAAAATTCAACAAAGACGGTTCTGCTTTTGTATACATAAATGATGAAAAATATGAAGAAGAATACGTAAAAAGTATTTACGAATTCACACCTTGCGTTGTGAATAATCCAAAAAATTTAATTTTATCACCAGATAGCATAATAAAATGTGGCCCATTCACAATTCCTGAAGACAATTATTTTATGATGGGAGATAACCGAGGAAGCTCTTATGACAGTCGTTATTGGGGAACAATAACAAGCGATCGTTTTGTTGGTCGAGCAGTTGCACTATTCTGGCCACTAAAACGAATGAAGGCTATTCCTCGTTTAGAAAAAAAATAATCTACAACATGTGATAATATTTCATATAATCTGCCATAATCACAGAACTTGTTGCGTTTGCTAAATTTGCTTTAACTACATGTTCTTTATCTTGAGCTGTAATATTATTTACTTTTTGAGTTTCATCATTTTTAGGATTTTGTTCTTGATGTTTTTGCGCAGCCTGAGTTTCCTCAATAAACTGCTGAATTTTTTCCATCACTTGAGAATGAAGTTTTACATCACCATTAAATGAACCTGTTGACTGAATACCTGCAGCATCTAAATCCTCAAGAATTTGCTCCCATTGAGAATAATTAGTTAAACTAACACCTTGTGCTTGAGCAGCTGCCTGAGCCTTACGAAGCTCATCAACCGATTTAATATCTTCTACATTATCAGCCATAATACTCTCCTTGTTTAATCTCTCATATAAATAATAAAAAATTCATATAAAACGAATTTCAGAAATTAAAATATTTGTAACATGAGTTTACATTTTAAAGTGATTATAACTTTTAGCATATACATCTTCTTTTGAGTAATGAACAACTGTTTGACCAAATCTCAAATCAACACCTAAGCCTTCTTTAACTTGACCAATTACAGTTCCACCACATTCAAAATCACTCGGCACAACTGCTACGATACCATAATCTTCCCCACCAAAAAGAACTAAATCCTTAAAATCTGCAAATTCTACAATCTGATAATCATAAGGAATTTTATCAAAATATACATCTAATAAAACTCCACTCTCATTTGCAATAGTTGACAATGCATCCATTAAACCATCTGAAGTGTCCATCATCGCATAATCAACATCAAGATTTTCACCTATAAATTTAGCAAATTCAACTTGAGCTTTAGGCTCCAAATGTGCATTTATAAAGATATTTGGCTCTCTAACACCACTTAATAACTGCTTTAATCCAGCACCACTTGAACCGTGCATGCCTGCTACAACAACCTTATAACCAATTTTAGCATTTTTTCTAGAAGAAATTTTGCGCTCTTTTGATGAACCTATAGCACAAACTGAAACCAAAACTTTATCACTACCTGTAATATCTCCACCCACAATTTTAACAGATTCACCACAAGCCGTTTTTGCACCTTTATAAAACTCTTTAACAAAATTTTCATCAATATTAGAAGGTAAAGACAATGCTATTGTTAAATATTTTATCTCCGCACCACTTGCAGCAACATCAGAAATATTCACCATCACAGATTTATACCCAAGCTGATACGGACTCATAAAATCAAATGAAAAGTGTACACCCTCAACCAAACTATCATGAGTAATCACAACACCTAAATCAGGTAAATTTGCGCAATCATCCCCTATATATTTTGAATTGAGTAAATTTTTTATTAAAGATATTATCCCTTTTTCTTTCATATTTTATACTATATCATACTCAATTAGTGAAATAAATTCCTTAACTAAATTTTCATTCCATTTTTTCCCAGCATCCGCCTTAACGATTTCTAAAGCATCTCTTGAAGATAATTTTGAACGATAAGGACGAGGCTCAATCAACGCAAAATACTGATCTAAAATTAAAATTATTTGAGAAGTTAAAGGAATTTCTTCTTTTGAAATTTTGTTAGGATACCCAGAACCATCCCAATTTTCATGATGATTCTCAATTATAGGTAAAACATCTTGAATATATGATATTGGTTTTAAAATTTCCCTAGCAGCAATCATCGGATGATTTTTAATAGTTTCTCTTTCTGCGTCAGTAAGAGGAGTTGCTTTCTGTAACAAATCTTCAGGCAACATTAAATTCCCAATATCATAAAGTAATACCGCAACTCTCAAATTATCAATATCTTCTTTTGGTAAATCAAATCTTTTTGCTAAACTTACAGCCATTAAAACTTTATTCTTAATTACACCTTGAGTATGCATAGGGTTATATAATTTAGTTAACATATCAGCAACTGTATATAATGATTCGTTTGAATACTCACCTTTTTTCATAGGGGCATTTAATTTCTGACATAATTCTTTTGAAAGATGCTGAGCTTTTGGAATACGATTCTTTGAAAGTATATCAATAAATGTATTAACTGCAATTTCCTGCCAGTATGACTCAGAAACAGGTTTTGCTATAGTTACACGATTTCGACCTTCTCGTTTTGAGGTATACATAGCTTGATCAGTTAATTCTAAAAGCTCATCTAAATCTTCACTATGCTCAAAAAATGTTGCGACACCTAAACTTCCTGTTATATGCCCAATTGTATCTAATTCAACAGCTTCAA
Source organism: Candidatus Gastranaerophilaceae bacterium (assembly GCA_045613725.1). Lineage (GTDB taxonomy): Bacteria > Cyanobacteriota > Vampirovibrionia > Gastranaerophilales > Gastranaerophilaceae > Zag111. Next base: position 26,690 of record JAZLBN010000095.1, on the reverse strand, counting down.
TAGATTTTCGAATACGTTCTGCTGCAATTTTCGCACCTGCAGAATTTATCCCTGGTAGCAACACATTGAATTCCTCTCCACCCATTCTTGCTGCAACATCGACAGAACGAGCATTGGTCTTTAATACTTGAGCAATTGTCTTTATCGCCAAATCTCCAAAATTATGACCATAAGTATCATTTATTTTCTTAAGATGATCTAAATCTATACCAATAATTGAAAATGGTTGATTTTGACGTCTTGCACGTTGATATTCTTTCCCTAAAGCTTCTTCAAAATATCTTCTATTATACAAGCCGGTCAATGCATCTGTGACAGCTTGTTCTCTAACAGCTTGGAATAAGTCAGCAATAGTGATAGCCATTTCAATTTGTTTTGCAAACAAAGCTAAAAAATCCATTTCCGCACTTGCTAATTCTTCTCTTGCAGAAAATACACAGAACCAGCCAAATTCTTTTTTCTGAGCAATCAATGGAATAACAATTATTGATTTTACTGGTTGATTTGAATTAACTTTATCTATAACTTCTTTTGGGACATTCGGTAAAATTCCAGATAATGACAAATCTATTGAACAAGATTGAATAATAGTTTTCTGACGCATTGTATCAGCAAAAATACTATCCTGAGAATAATTTAAACGTCTTGTTTGGATTCCAGGCCCTCCAATAATATTATTCAATCTATCAATTAAATTATCATTAGACTGAGAAATAATTCTTAGAAATTCACCTTCTTCATCTTCGAATTTCCTAATAATAGCACAGTGCATATAACCCAACTCTCCTTGGGTACTATTTACAATTGCCTCTAAGACATTTTCCAAAGGTGTTGAAGAATTCATCATATCCCAGATATGCTGAAGGGTAAACATACGTTTATTTGCGTCATTAAGTTCTTCTGTACGTTCAGCAATTTCACGTTCTAATTCCTGATTACGTTCATAAATTTCTAAATAATCGTGTTTTTCATGATATATATTATTTTCAACTTCAGAAACTTTTCTGGTTAATTCTCTAAATTTATCCAGTAAACCCATTAATGACCTTTTCTTTATTTAATATAAAAATAAAACTGTACTCCGCAAAATTAAATTAAAATATATAATGCAGTAATAATCAATTATAACATTTTTTTACAGTGATTTCAAGCCCTTAACCACCTTAATAACATCATTTGGACAAGGAAAATCCATACAAATATTTTTATTTTTGCGTTTGTGACATTTTCTTCTAAAACAAGGCTGACAAGCTAAACCTTCACCACCTACAGCAATATATTTATGTTTATCACCAAATGGGGCTAAAAGTTCTTTTGGTGTACAAGTGAAAATAGTTACCACAGCAGGATTATTTGATGCCCAAGCCAAATGTGCACTTCCACTATCAGGAGCGATAACAACTTTTGCTCGAGAAAATACTTCCACCAAATCCATCAAATCGGTTTTACCAGCCAAATTTATATATCTTCCACCACTAATATATTCAATTAATGCCGAATCATTTGGACCACCAGTAAAAACAATATTGTAATCATCTTCAATAGAATTGACTACAGTTCGCCAATAATCTTTATTCCAATGCTTTGCAACCCAAGTTGTTGCAGGAGCCAAAACTGCAATAGGTTTTGATGGATTTATATCAGCTAATAAATTATCAACTTTTTTCACAACCACATCACTACGAGCAGGTAGCGAAACTTTAATTTCTTTTGGAAATGCATCTAAATAATTTGCAAATTTCAAATAATTTAAAACGATTGGAGTACCTTTATCAAAAATTTTATCAATCCACTCGTTACCACCAATTATAGAACCTTCTCTGGCATCTTTAGCAATAATTCTACGTTTTGCGCCACAAAACATTGTCCAAACCATACTTTTTAAAATCATTTGAGAATCAATAGCAATATCAAATTTTTCATCACGAAGCTGTCTAATCAGCGCAAAATATTCTTTAAAATTTTCTAATTTCAAACCTCTTTTACGCCATTTTTGAATAGGAGCTAAAATAACTTTATCTACACAAGGATTGTTCTCAACCACCTGAATTCCACGTTCAGACACAAGCCAAGTAACTTCATAACCCGCATCTTTCAACGCATTTGCTAATGGAATATTAAATATAACATCGCCTAATGATGATAATTTAATTAACAAAACCTTTTTCTTTTCATTATTTTGAATCTCTTCCATAAAATAGCTCCCAATCTGATATTTGCAAAACAATTATACGCTATTATAAAACTATAGTCTATATTGTAAAGTATATAAAAAAAGAGAAGACAAAAATCTTCTCTTTTTTTATATAAAAATTACAACTACTTAGATGTTGTTAATACATACTTAGCAGCACTTGAAGCTGGTTCTACTGTTGCATCGTGGAACACAATTGGAAAAATATCAGTCATATCTGTTGCATTATTTTTCACATAGCACGTTGCATCTGGAACATCCATGTTTGTTGCACCATGATTTGTACATCGAACCTCTTTATTTGGCAAAGTAACACCATTTACATCTATAAATCCTAAACAATTATTAAGACTATTACCTGCAGCTAAAGTTCCAGAACCTATAGTCTCTCCTATATTTAGAGTACAGTTAGATGCAGTATCTTTAAATGCAACAATTGAGCCATCTGCTAGTGAATATGCTATCCAATTACCAACATCATTTGGCAAAACATACTTTCGCGAAATTGAACTAGCATAAGTAACAGCACTTGCTCCTGCCGAAGAATTTTTTTGAGTTGAAATATCAGATACTCTACCTCTAAATGTATAACCCGTTAAAGTTCCATTTAAAATAGAACATAATGTCATAACATTTTCTGGATGATCATGACCACAATTAGGCGCCGTAGATGAAAAAGCACTAGTAATACCAGCATAATCGAAATCATATTGAGCTTGCGCCATTAAGCCTGCTTGGTTTAATGTTGAAATTGCTTTTTTAAATCCTGATCTAAATTTTGCACCATTTGTATTTGCAATCAAGTTTGGTATTGTCATCGCTGCAACCACACCAATAATACCTAGTGTAATCAACACTTCTGCTAAAGTGAATGCTGAACTCTTTTTCATATTATTTCTCCCTTTTCTTATTACACTATTTATACTTTTTAATATACATTATATTTACCCCCTTTGCAAGGTTGTTAATATGTTTGTTGAATAAAACACCCAATTTACATTTACTTTGTACCCTCGCCCGCCTGCGGGACACTAGCCGAACCGACGAAGTTATGAGTCAAGTGAGACTGCGTACCTTTAGGGTGAGGGTGCAAAATTTTATCAATTAGGCAACACTTTTTTAGGAAGGTACGGGGTCATATTTAATGGGAATACGCCATATGTTTTGTAGTAAACTTCCGGTTTTGATGATCTAAGCGAGTTTTTAATGTTATCTAATTTTTCAAATTGGGTTGTTACTGCACTTAATTCATCCGCAATTGCTGTATCATTAGGGTTATTGATTGCTCTTGTATACAAATCATAATATTGTTTTCCGACTCTATTATACTCAAGAACAAAATCTAAATCCTTAATTCTTGCTGTTAATTCAGCTTGTTTTTCAGCTGATAAAGTTGTATCTTGTAGCATAGCTTGAAGCTTAGCTTTTTCGAATTGAGCAGCAGTATTTCTTGCTAAAAGTTCTTCGTATGAGAATTGATATTGATTGAATTCTGCTTTACTTGCACCAAATATTCTAGCGCCAATACCACCAGTTCTTGAATTACCCTCGATTGTTTCAACATGTCCAATCAAAGATTCAACAGCCTGTTGATGTTGCTCTGGGGTTAATGGAAATGGATTTACACCTTTAATTTCAGTATTTGAGAAATACTTAAATCTTACTTCGTGCGATTTAGTATATTTCAATAATGTATTTAAGGCTTCTGCTTCAGAACCTCCATTTTGTGCAACAAATTCAGGATTATTTTGTATCATAGTTTTTAATCTTGTAATAATTGGTTTTAGCGCATCATCGGCTTTTGCAAGCTCTGCAGTCAAACCTGACATTGTATCTGTGTTACATATAGAAGAACCGTCTTTAAGCCCTTTCATTCTTGTTAATATATGTTCTCTTTCAGTAATAGCATTAATTAAATCATCAGATTTATATAGGAAATCATCAGCAAATTGAAGATATTCAGTTCTCATATTAGCTGACATTTTAGGTGCAGCCATCATTTCATTTCCAAACCAGCCACCACTAACAAGAACTTGTTCAGGTTCACCAAATTTAATTCTATTTACCAATTCTTGTTTGATAATTTGTGCAGCTTCTTCTTTTGTTAATGAATTACGTAAAATTGCCATTTTAGCGTGTAATGCTTCATGCACAGCTGTATCTTCAGTTGTAAATCTACCTTTTCTCCAACCACCTGTTTTAAAAACAATCTGGTGATCTTGAGTAGTGTAGAAACCACCTTCATTTATTTTTTGTTCATTCAACAATGATTTCAAGAAATATTCATCTTTTGCAAATTTTTGAGTATCATCTGTTTGAGATAATACAGATTTAATTCTAGCAATAATATCATCATTTGACATTTCACGTAAATTTTCACCAGCTTTGAAAAATTCTTGTTTATAAGAACCTTTAACATATTTATCTTTATCTAAAAATGACCATTTACTTGAAGCGATTTTTTCATCTACAATATTTGAAAGTGTAGCATTTGCATCATCAATTGTTTGGTATCTTAATTCATCTGAAATAACAATTTTTGGACGAGCTTCTTTTGGAATACCCATTTCATCAAACGCTTGATTTGCAATTTCTGTTACTTCACGTTCAATATCTTTTGATGTCATATTTGCACGACGTTGTCCTTCTGCAGTTTCTTCAAACTTATTAGGTTCAACAATATGTGACTTACTTTTAAACTGTGCAACAATATTTTTAGGTTTAAATCCTGCGACAATAGCAGAACGTCCTTCTGCGGTTGTAATTATTGATAAATTTTCTTTTAACGCTGCCCACATTGAGCCTTTATTGACATTTTGTGCAATTGTCATTTTCTCAGAAGCGGTTAACATTCTGCCTAATTGATTTGCTTGTTTAGCCTCTGCAGCAACTTTTGCTGATGACTTTAATCCAACCGCTGTTAAAATTGTACCAATCGTACCTGTACCAATCTTTTCAAAAGATTTTTCAGATTCATCGTAATTACCGTTTTTATAATGTTTTACAGCATTATAAGTGCCTTTACCAACTTCGTATAAACTTAAAGCACCAAAACCAACAGTCAAAATTGGAGTTAAAACAGGAATAGCAAAACACGCCAAACCAGTTGCTGCCACAGCTCCTAACGCAATTAATGGATGTTCTACTATAGCTCTAAGTGGACTTATCAAACCTTTGCCAAAGTTTTTTAATGCCTCTTTTTTAGTAAATTTACCATCATTTGAAGCATCAACCTTTTCCTCATTTGTAATAAACGGATTAGAGGTTTCTTTAGCCTTAAAATTTATCTTTTTACCATTAGAAACTGCGTAATTTGTGTAGTTTACACCATTAATAGAACCAATTGACATTCCAATATTTCCCTTTATTTACTTTCAACCCGTATTATTATAAAGGATAAATTCTTAATATTTTTGCCATATTAAGAGTATTTATTAAGTTATTTAACAGAAAGGAAAGTAATATATTTATCACCGTATTTTTTTTGCTTCAATATATTGTACTCTGCCAAATCTAGTTCAATAACATGTTCTAATATAATAATCCCGTCACAAATTTTTGTTATAACGTCTAAACTCTGCTCATACACCCCAGAAAAATATGGAGGATCAATATAAACAATATCTGGTTTAAAAGTATTTCCCAATTTTTCACAAATTTTTAAACTATCACCTAAAAGAAGTTTAATATCATTATCTTTTTCATATTTTTTTAAATTAGATTTAATAACATTGAAAACTTTTTTATTTTTTTCAATCATTACAACTTTATCAAAACCTCTTGATATAGCCTCAAGCCCCATAATACCAGAGCCTGCGTACATATCAAGAAAACTACTACCTTCAAAATCAATCATTGCCTGTAAAGTATTAAAAACACTCATCCTAACTTTTGATAAAGTAGGACGTGTAATATTTTCATCAGGTGCCGTAATTTTTTGACCTTTATATTTTCCAGCTGTAATATTCATAAAATTATTTTATCATTAAATGTAGGGATAGCAATGCCAACCTACATACTAACAAAAGATTTTTTCAAGAGAAAAGAGCCCCATTTCTGAGGCTCTTCCTTGGTAAACCATATTTTTACTTACTTAACAACTATGTTTACCAACTTTCCTGGAACTACAATTGTTTTAACAACTGTTTTTCCTTCAATTTGTGCTTTTATTCTAGGACTATCAAGCGCAACTTGTTTCAATTGTTCTTGATCTAAGCCTTCATCTACTTCAATTTTATCTTTAACCTTACCGTTAACCTGAACAACTAAAGTGATTGAACTTGCTTTTGCTAAATTCTCATCCCAAGCACACCATTCTTGCTCGTGAATTGAACCAACACCACCTAATTCACTCCAAGCTTCTTCTGTCAAGTGAACTGCAACAGGTGACATCAATTTCATCAATGATACTACTGCAAAACTTAGAACTTGTTTATCTTCGTCGCTAAGTTCAGAACCATCCTTACCTTTGCCACTTTGCCATTCATAAATTGCATTAGTCAATTCTCTATATTTAGAAATTACAGTATTGAATTGAAAATCATTTGAAATATCATTTGTAATTCCTTTAACTGCAATGTGAACTGTTCTCACTAAATCATCATTTGATTTTTCTAATGGGAAGTTCAATTTATAGTCCAAAGTGATATTTTGAGCATTTGTAGAAATTAGTCTCCAAACTCTATTCAAGAATTTGTAACAACCTTCAACACCCGCATCTGACCAATCAAAATCTCTTGCTGGAGGTGAATCTGATAAAATAAATAATCTTGCAGTATCAGCACCATAATTTTCAAAGATTTCGTCAGGGTCAACTGTATTGCCTTTAGATTTTGACATTTTTGCACCATCTTTAAGAACCATACCTTGAGTAAGTAGATTTTTAAATGATTCATCAAAATCTAGTAAACCGCAATCTCTTAATGCTTTTGTGAAAAATCTTGAATATAACAAGTGTAAAATTGCATGTTCAATACCACCGACATACTGATCAACTGGTAACCAGTGATTTACGGTGTCTCTATCAAAACATTTATCCGCATTTTTTGGATCTGCGTATCTTAAATAATACCAACTTGAACATACAAATGTATCCATTGTATCAGTTTCACGAGTAGCTACACCTCCACAAACTGGACAAGTTGCATGTTTAAATGATTCTGAAGTTGTAATTGGTGATTTTCCAACAACAGTGAAATCAACATCCTTTGGTAATAATACTGGTAATTGATCTTCTGGAACAGCCTGAATTCCACATTTTTCACAATATACAACAGGAATTGGAGCTCCCCAATATCTTTGACGAGAAATTAACCAATCACGAAGTCTGTATTGTGTTTTGAATTCACCAAAACCTTTATCCACAGCCCATTTTGTAATTGCTTGTTTTGCTTCTTCATTTTTCATTCCATTGAATTCACCAGAATTTACCAACACACCAGATTCAACATAAGCTGCATCTTTGCAATCTGATGGATTTTCAGAATTTTCGATTACAACTTTCATCGGTAATTCATATTTTTTAGCAAAATCAAAATCTCTAGTATCATGAGTTGGAACCGCCATTACAGCACCTGTTCCATATTCAACTAAAGCATAATCCGCTGTCCATAATGGGAAAACTTCACCGTTAAATGGATTGCGACAGTGAGTACCTAAAGGAACACCTGTTTTAACTCTATCAGTTGAAAGTCTTTCGATTTCTGACATTTTGCGAGCATTTGCTCTATATTCCTCAACTGCTTGAGCATTTTCCGCAGTTGTTAATTTCTCAATATCCTTATATTCTGGGGCAACAACAAGATATGTAATACCAAAAACAGTATCCGGTCTTGTTGTATAAACAGGAACATACATCTCTTCGCCACTTGGAGCGTCAATTACAGGGAATTTAAAAATTGCACCTTTTGATTTGCCAATCCAATTAGCTTGCATTGTTTTTACATTTTCTCCCCAACCAGGAAGTTTATCCAAATCTTCAAGTAAAACATCTGCGTATTCTGTAATTTTGATAAACCATTGAGATAAGTATTTTTTCTCAACTACGCTATCACATCTCCAGCACTTGCCATCAATAACTTGTTCATTTGCAAGAACTGTTCCACATTCATTACACCAGTTAACTGCAGCTTCTTTTTTATACACTAAACCTTTTTTATAAAGTTGTAAGAACAACCATTGAGTCCATTTATAATAATCAGGTTTGCAAGTTGTTACTTCTCTATCCCAATCATATGAAAGACCCAACATTTTTAATTGTTTTGTCATATATGAAATGTTTTCATCTGTCCAAGTTTCAGGATCTGCGTTATGTTTCATCGCAGCATTTTCTGCTGGTAAACCAAAACTATCCCATCCAATTGGATGTAAAACATTAAACCCATTTGCTTTTTTAAATCTTGCAATTACATCTGTAATTGTATAGTTTCTAACATGTCCCATATGAAGTCTTCCTGATGGATATGGGAACATAGAAAGGGCATAATATTTAGGTTTATCAGATTCATCTAAAGTTCTAAAAGCTTTAGTCTCTTCCCAAATAGCTTGCCATTTTTTTTCGATTTCTTGTGGAAAATAACTTTCTTTCATCTTCTTTTTTTCTCCATTTATCCTCAATTTCACTATAACACAAAGGGGGTAAAATACAAATAAAAATAGAGTGGATAATAATCCACTCTACTCTCATTTATATACACTTAGCATAAAACTAAATTCTGTTTTTCCAAACTCCGCCTTTTCTATCAACTAAAGCATCATAGAATGACCAAAGTCTAAATACACCAGTTAAACCTAAAACTGCGTGAGTTACATTTTTCTCTTTAGTATTTTTGTTAACCGCTTGTCCAATCCCTGGCCATACAATCAATGATAAACAAGCTGCACCAACAGATCTTCCTGAAACTTCACCATCAACACCATGAGTCGAAGCTGCAATCGCTGGAATACCCATAGATAACATTGATAATACTAATAATGATGAAAATAATTTTTTCATATTTCCCTCCTTAAATCTTATTTATCCTTAAAACACTCTCTTATTATACACAAATATAATTACTTTTTGTGCGCATTGTAATCAAATGTAAAAATTATATTTTACTAAATGCTTCTGCAATAGATTTATTATAATCAGGTCTTAAAATACCTTTTTCTGTAATTATACCTGTAATTAATTCGTGTGGAGTTACATCAAACCCTGGGTTAATCACATTAACACCTTCTGCACAGATTGTTTTACCGTTGATGTGTGTAACTTCTTCACGTGAGCGCTCTTCTATTACAATTTCATCACCTGATTTTATGCTTGTATCAATTGTTGACAAAGGAGCTGCTACATAAAATGGAATATTATGATATTTTGCAGCAATTGCAACTGTATATGTACCAATTTTATTTGCAGCATCACCGTTTGCAGCAATTCTATCGGCACCAACACAAACCATATCAATCATACCTTTTTTCATAAAAAATGAACACATACCATCTGTGATTAATGTTGTAGGTATACCATCCATTGTAAGTTCAAGAGTTGTAATTCTTGCACCTTGCTGACGTGGTCTTGTTTCATCTGCAAAAACTTGAACCGTATTGTCTTTTGCAAACGCAGAACGAACAACACCCAAAGCTGTACCATAACCAACTGTTGCAAGTGCTCCAGCATTACAATGAGTTAAAATTGTTGCACCTTTTGGAACAACTTCAGCTCCGTAATCACCTATTTTTTTATTAATTTCTATATCTTCATTTTCTAATTTGATACCATTAACTTTTAATTCTTCAATCAAACCTTGAATATCTGATGTTGAATTTTTTATAACTTCAATTTGCTTTTCAACTGCCCACATCAAATTAACTGCTGTTGGACGAGAAGTTTTCATATATTCAGCTTTTTCAATTAACCAATTAACAAATTCTTCTCTTGATGTGAATTTTTCTGCACCTTCTTGAGCATATAAAACAACACCGTGAGCGCCACCAATACCAATAGCTGGAGCTCCTCGAACAATCATTGTTCTAATCGCATCAAACATTTCATCTCCTGTTTTTATATCAACATACTCGAATTGCTCAGGAAATTTTGTTTGATCAACCATTCTTGAAACATTATCAACCCATTGGATTGTTCTTATTTTTGAAGTAAATTCTGCCATTATCTTATCCTTTTCTTTTTATAGTTTAAAATCATCATCTTTAATTTGAGGGTGCTGAGATTCGTAAACATCTCTAATAAAATTTATAACATAATAAGTTAAAAACCCACTAAATGCGTTTGTTGTTGCACATAAAACACCGATAAAAATTATAAAAACAAACAACAACCATATTGGAGAATTAACAATCATTGTTGTTAAAACAAAATTCACGGTTATATTAAAAATCTTCGCCAAAATAGCTACAACTATTGCATAAGCTACAGAAAATGAAATATTTACAAAAAATCCAACTAATGCTCCTGTTATAATACTATCTTTTGTTGTTGTTAGTTCAAGTTTGTTATCCATAATCAAATAAAGCACAACTATTGGCGCAGATAATATAAATGCTATCACTAACATTACAGCTCCAACATAAGGTACTGGTGCTAATAAACCTAATATCATACCTAATATTAAACTAATTATGATTACATTTTTTATAACAAATTTATCCATAAATTTTACTTTCTCAGTGTTATAAGAAAGTATAACACAAATTACTTTTTCAAATCTTCTAAAGCTTCAGAACTTCTTGTATATGTAATTGCAATAGCTATAGAATCAACTGTATCATCAAGTTTTGGTAAATTTTCAGTACCCAAACTTATTTTTACCATTTGTTCAACTTCTTTTTTATCAGCTCTTCCATAACCAGTCAATGTTTGTTTTACTTGAATTGGAGTGTATTCATATATTGGAACTCCATATTTTTCTAGTACTGTAAGAATAACTCCCCTTGAATGAGCTACAGGCATTACTGTAGTTGTATTTCGAAAGAAGAATAGCTTTTCTATTGCGCAAACATCTGGCTTATATTTTTCAACAATAAAATTCATATCATTAAAAATTTCCAAAAGCCTTGCAGACTCTCTTTCACCTTTTTTTGTCTGAATAGAACCAGAATGTAATAACTCGATGTTTCTACCATCAAACTCCAAAAGACTATAACCAACTATCGCCATCCCTGGATCTATACCTAAAATTTTCATACAACTATTTTAACATTAAATGTAAAACTGGTAAATAATATTAATATCTTTCCAAACTTAATCCAGAATCTATCAATGACAATAACAAATCTATCGAAATTGATAGACTCTGAATCAAGTTCAGAGTGACATTCAAACTTTAAAGCCTTAATCTTCAATTTCTTCAGTTAGTGGAATTGTAATTATATAATAATTCCCTTTTGTTTCTTTTGTTAAATCTTTTAAATTTACATCATTGCCAAACATATAGCTTTGCTGGAATTCGGTAATCTGTTCATTATGCCTAGTAGTTTTAACAGATTTGCCATTAATATACAAAACATTACCATTTGCATTTACTTGAACATTATTTTCGTTATTATCAAAAGCTCTTAAATCAATCAAAACTCTATAAGCATCTTTTCCTTGTTCTAAATGAATAATATGTGCAGAATATTTTGACAAATTATGTTCAGCTTTGAACATTTTATCCATTTCTTTCATTTCTCTTTTATAAATTCTATCCATCTTCGCAAATGGAGAATGCATCATCCTTTTAAAATGCCAATCAGAAACTACATAAAACGCACAAAACGCTCCCAAAAAAGTCATTAATCCAATTAAAAAAGCTTTCCAAAACGGATGATGACATTTTTGTTCCTCAATAAATTTTACAGTTTCTTCTGTTCTTTGATTTTCTTCCATATTTTGCTCCTTTCGATTTTATTTTATTCATTTAAAATAGTTTCACAACATCAATATTACTATCTCTAGATGGATAGTTTTTGCTTGATAAAAGATGTAGAGCATGTTATAATTCTGAGAAAGAAAGGGTTAATTATATGGCTAAAATTTTGGTTACCATGCCTGATGAATTTCTATCTAAGGTAGACGGGTTAGCAGATAAAGAAAGTTGTTCAAGAAGCGAATTGATCAGAGAAGCTTTAAGAAATTATATGCGTAGAATTTCTAAACAACAACTACAAAACGCATCTCGTAATGCTGAAATTTTAGAAGATATCATGGGATAATTTCAATTTTTTAGAAAATTGAATTAAAACCTCTTCTTATAATAACAACTATATCATCTCGCTTAACTGCTTTTGCGAGGTCTTTAATTACGGTGTTATCCATACGCATACAACCACCTGAAGCATGTTTTCCAATACTTTTAGCGTTATTATTTCCGTGGATAAATTCACCGGTAGAGCTTATTTTACCAGTTTCAGGATCAAGCTTATCTAAAATAATACATCTTGGACCAAATAAATGAGGTTCTCTATGACGTCTTGTATGTGCTGGAGCACCTGAATAAGGATAGCGCTCAACATGAGAAACTCTCCTTACACCCTCATCTGTCATCATAGATGGAGTTTGTTTACCACTTGCCACTCTATACGCCATAATAGGATTACCCATAGCATCATAATGATAAAGAATATTATTAGTAACATCTACCACAAATGTTGCATTCTTTATTTCATTTTTAACTACAACTTGAGGAGCTGGAGCAAAAGCTAATACTTCATCAGTACAACTTCCAGTCGGTGGAGGAAGAGCAATAGTATCAGAAAAACTTCTTATCAACCATCTTTTCATATTTATTGGATAAGAAATATCTGCTGATTGGGGTTTTGTTACATATTCAAATTTATCTACATTTTCTTGCGGGGTATTTGTATTAGACCTTGGATAAACTGCCGCAGTTATAATCGTTCCTGCCACAGCAGCTACTCCTAGTCCGGTTTTAATTCCCGAAACCAGAGGGATTCTCATATTTTTTCCATTTCGCTAGTTATGTGAAAATGAGAGCTCCGAACTTGGAGCTCTCTATACTTTTAAATTTTATTCTACGTATTCTTCCAAGCGTTTTTTACGGTTTGGATGACGTAATTTTCTTAAAGCTTTTGCTTCAATTTGTCTGATACGTTCACGAGTTACACCGAATAATTGACCAACTTCTTCTAAAGTTCTTTGTCTACCATCATCCATACCAAAACGTAATCTTAATACATCACGTTCTCTTGGAGATAAAGTACATAAAACTTCAGCCAAGTCTTCTTTTAATAATTCAGATGCAACCATTTTTACAGGAGCATCAGCTTCTTTATCTTCAATAAAATCACCCAATCTTGAATCTTCTTCTTTACCAATCGGAGTTTCTAAAGAAAGAGGTTCTTGAGCAATTTTAATAATTTCACGAAGTTTAGGAATTGAAACATTCATTTCTGCAGCCAATTCATCTTCGGTTGGTTTTCTAGATAGATCCTGAGCTAATTTTCTTGTAACTTTTTTCAATTTGTTAATAGTTTCAACCATGTGAACAGGAATTCTGATTGTTCTAGCTTGATCTGCAATTGCACGAGTAATTGCTTGTCTAATCCACCAAGTTGCATATGTTGAAAATTTAAAACCTCTTTCATGATCAAATTTTTCAGCTGCACGAATCAAGCCTAAATTACCTTCTTGAATAAGGTCTAAGAACAACATGCCACGTCCAACATATTTTTTAGCAATACTTACAACCAAACGTAAGTTTGCTTGAACTAATTTTCTTTTAGCGATAGCACCAGGAGTACCACCTTCTAAAATTTTTCTTGCTAATTCAATTTCTTCATTCGCAGACAACAATTTAATTCTGCCAATTTCACGCAAGTATAATCTCACAGGGTCATCAATCGCAACATTTTTAGGTAATTCTAAATCATTTGGATCCGGTTCATCATCCATACTATGAAGCATATAAATATCTTCCGGATTCATTTTATCACCCATTTTTGAAGTTACAATATCTTCAATATTATCTGTTGAAATATCAACATTCATATAATTAATACTGTCATGTTCAGAGTCTAGAACTGAATCTTCGGTAATATCATGTAAATCTAATGCATCATCATCCATTACACTGATTACTGAGGAGCCTGATTGTCTTTTCTTTGTCATCTAAATTTTCTCCGATTTCTGCCTTATTTTCTTTATTTTATCTCTTAGTTGTATTTGAAGTTTTAATGCTTCAGGATCGTCATCACTGACACCTTTATACAAACTCTTAATGTGTTCGGTTTCTTTCATTTGTCTGCAATGATTAATTTTGTTAATAGTTTCTCTAATTACATTTCCAAAATCTTCTTCATCCAGACCTCTATACACTTCTGCTGTTGCTACTAACTCGGGTAAAATTGCCTGAGCTTCAGGGTTTTCAACAAATTCGGTATATAAATGTTCGATTAATTCCTTCACATTATTTACGGTACATATCAATTTGTCAATTGTAGATTTTACAAATATTAACAATTCATCATCGAATGTAACGTCGGCAATCATTTCATTTATTTGAGTAAATGTCATAGGACTGTCTGCTACTAGAAAAACGCTCAATAAATTTTTTTGCGCTTTTTGCATTACAGATGTATTTTTTGTTACATTCTTAACAATTCTTTCTGTTTGTGGTGCATTTACACGCTCAAAAACTCTCATTTCTGTGCGTATCGCATTTGCATCAATAGATAATGATTGAGAAACCATATCAATATATTCTGATCTTATAATTCTATTTTTTATTTCTGCCAAAATCGGTATAATTTGTTTTACAAATTGAGCTTTTTCCTGTGGCGATTTGAACTGATCTTTTTGTTTCAATATATTTTGCAATTGAAAATCAATAAATAGCGGAGCATTTTCCATATACATTTTGTAAGCTTCAGCACCCACAGAACGAACAAATTCATCAGGGTCTTTCCCTTCAGGTGGAGCTACAACTCTTATTTCACAAGCATATTTATCTTTATCTGAAGCTACATAACTTTCATCAAATTGTTTGATATCACCTAAACCACTGAATACATCTCTAATAATTTCAGCTCCTCGAGTTGTTGCTTTTTGTCCAGCAGAATCTGTATCAAATGATAAATATATTCTTCTTGATTTTGTATAACGAGATAATAGTTTAACATGATCAGCAGTTAAAGATGTTCCACAAGATGCAACACAATTCTCAATACCATGAGCTTGAGCCGAAATTACATCAAAATAACCTTCCATCAAAACTACAGAATCTTCTGTTTTTATTGAATCTTTAGCAGTATACAAACCATATAATAATTTACTCTTATTATATATTAATGAATCAGAAGAATTTAAATATTTTGGATTTTGATCAGCTTCTAATGCTCTTGCTCCAAAAGCTACAAATTCTCCATTCTCATTTTGAATAGGAATTATAACCCTATTTCTAAATCTATCTATATACCCACCTTTATCGCTTTTTAAAACTAAACCTGCTTTTTCTAATATATCATTCGAAAAATCTTTTCTTAATTCATCATACAAAACTGAATAAGCTTTTGGTGCGACCCCAATATGGAATTTTTTAATAATATCTGTACCAATTCCTCGTTTTGTAAGATAGTTTAATGCAATTTCAGAATTTGAGTCTTTATTTCTTAATAACAAATCATGATAAAATTCAGCTGCAACCATTGTTGCTGCTAACATTTGTTCTTTTATTTCTTTAGTGGACGTTCCATCTGATTTATGAGTCTTTGGAATTTCTAATCCAAACTTATCAGCCAACTCAATAATTAAATCTTTAAAATCCATATTACGAGTTTTCATAATAAATTTTAAAGCATCACCAGCTTCACCACAACTAAAACATTTATAAATACCCAAATGTGGTGTAACGCAAAATGACGGGTTTTTATCTTTGTGAAAAGGACATAATCCCCAATAACTATTTCCTCTTTTTTTCAACACAACTTGTTCAGATATTACATCAACAATATCCAAACGAGATTTTATTTGTTGTACTAATTCATCCCACGTACCAGCCATAATAAAATTGTAACATCAACATGATTATTTAAGAAAAACTTTAAACAAAATTCATATTTTTGATTTACAAATAACAGAAATAAATAGAAAAAGAAAAAAAAGGAAGGATAATCCTTCCTTATTTTTTGAAATTTTATAAAATTTTTATATAACAATCTATTTAGAAGTTGTTAATACGTATTTTGCCGCATCAGAGGCAGCTTCTACAGTTCCATCGTGGAAATAAATTGGGAAAATATCTGTCATATCTGAAGCATTGTTTCTTACAACACAAGGACGAGTCGCTTGAGAAAGTTCGATATTTGCAGAAGCCATACCATCACTACATTGTACCTCTTTATTAGGTAATGTTACGCCATTCACATCAACAAAACCTAAGCATCGATGGAATAATACCATATATGGATCTTGCCCAACATTTACTGTACAGTTAGCTGCGGTATCATTAAAGGCAACAATTGAACCATCTGCTAAAGAGTATGCATGCCAATTATCTACACTATTATATAGAGTATGAACTCTTTCAATTTTATAACTCGTAGCCGCTGCTCCAGCTGATGAATTTGACTGTCTTTTTATATCTTTTACCCTCCCTCTGTATGTATGCCCAGTTAAAGTACCATTCAGTATAGAACATATCGTCATTTCACTTTCTGGATGATCAGTAGCACAACTAGATGATGTAGATGTACCGGCATAGTCAAAATCATATTGAGCTTGAGCCATTAAACCTGCTTGAGATAATGTTGAGATTGCTTTTTTGAATCCTGAACGGTATTTTGCACCGTTTGTATTTGCAATTAAGTTAGGAATAGTCATTGCCGCAACTACACCAATAATACCTAAGGTAATCAACACTTCTGCCAATGTAAATGCTGATGCTTTAAAATTTGTTTTCATATTTTCTCTCTTTCCTTTGTAATTTGGTTTACGATATTAAGAATACTATATTTACTGACTATTGACAAGATTTATACACAACGAAAAAGCTGATTTTTTAAATCAGCTTAAAAGTGTGAGTAAGTTTTGTATATTTATAAGTCTTATGCAAATAATTCTGCAAATGGCCCATTAGGGTCTTGAATATGAGCTGCAACAGCGCCATCTTCTGCCAATCTTAAACCTGGTTCTACAACTGTTTTTAAACCATTAGTAACACTAGCAACTTGTGCTGCAGATACCTTGTAGTTATAACCAAGACTAGCTAAAATAGCATTTGTTGAATCTGCTAAATCTTTATCTTCTGCAGTAAATTTACCTAATTGAATACCATATAAATTTTGAGTATTCTTTGTTAAAAGATCTGTTTCATTTTCAAGACCTTTGTATTGGTTAGCACTTACTGCTTCTTGTTTTGTTTCTTCTGCCTTTTTTACTTCTTCCTTTGATACACCGGCAGCAATACCTAAGTTATAATTGTTATAACCTTTGAATCTGTTAAACTCGATTGCCATTTCGGGACTCCTTATCTTTTACTCACATGATACTTATCGGCATGTTTTTAATTATCTTTAATTTTTAAGCTAAATTTCTTTTAATTTTGTAACATTTGTTAACATGAAGGTATTAAACTTATTAATTTATCCTACATATCACTTTTCACATAAAAAAGGCTCACCTTTTGGTAAGCCTTTTCAATGTATGTGAGTTAAAGTTTAATTTCTATGAAAACAATTCAGCGAATGGAGAATCAGCTGATTGCAAGTGAGAAGCTACTTCTGCATATTCAATACCTTCACAAGCAATATTTGTTCCATTTGCAATTTGTGGAGTATTTGCAGAATTATATCTCAATGTAAATAATGTAGTATTGATATCACCTAAAGAATCAAAATGATAACCTGATACCAATTGTCCATTACAAACTTGTTCCGCAGTCGCCAAACCTTGTGCTGATGGAGAGTTAACTTGAGCTCTACCAGAAAGTTCTGCAACTGTATTTGATAAATCTGTTCTACTAACTGAATTTGTTGATGTTATTTGAATATTAGTTGTAACATTATCTGTTTTACCAACATTTCCAGTTTTCTTTGGTGTTGTTGAATTAATTGGGTTAAAGAAATTAAATCCGCTTCCGCCAACTCTGCCGTCACATGTCATTTTTCGAATCTCCTTTTGTACTCACATACTCTTAATTAGAGTGTTTCCATTTTCTTTTCTTTATAATCAATCCTATTTGATTTTCTTCTCTTGTATATATAAAGTATTTCACTTTTAAATAATTGCGTCATGTTATTTAAATGTTACAATCTCTTAACATTTAATTTATTTTCTGTACCAAAAACACAACTCAAAACTAACTACCAACATAATGGTAGCAAAAGGAGATTATTATAAATAAAAAAACTAATTAGTCTTCCTCAAGACTTAGAACAGCCATAAATGCTTCTTGTGGAACTTCTACACTACCAACAGATTTCATACGTTTTTTACCTTTTTTCTGTTTTTCAAGAAGTTTACGTTTACGAGAAATATCACCACCATAGCATTTTGCTAATACGTTTTTACGCATAGCTTTTATTGTTGTTCTCGCAATTACTCTTCCACCTACAGCAGCTTGTACCGGAACCTCAAATAACTGACGAGGAATAATGTCTTTTAATTTTACTGTAAGCTTTTGACCAATATAGAAAGCATTATCTTCGTGACAAATCACAGACAGTGCATCAACTATTTCACCAGCTAACATTACATCTAACTTAACTAACTTAGAGCGTTTATACTCGCTAAATTCATAATCCAAACTCGCATAACCTTTGGTACGAGACTTCAATTGATCATAAAAGTCAGTAATAACTTCACTCAATGGAATTTCATATGCTAAATCAACACGCACTTTGTCCAAATAAGTCATATTGATAAAAATACCACGTTTTGTTTGTGCCAAATCCATTAATGTTCCAACATACTCATTTGGAGTAATAATTTGGACTTTCACATATGGTTCTTCAATATAATCTCTATATTGTGCCGCAGGTAAATTTGCAGGGTTATCAATTTCTACAACTTCACCATTTGTTTTATAAACCTTATAAACTACTGAAGGCGCAGTTGTAACAAGAGATAAATCATATTCTCTTTCCAAGCGTTCTTGAGCAATTTCCATATGCAACATACCCAAAAATCCGCAACGGAAACCGAAACCCAATGCACTTGAAGTTTCTGGCTCAAAAGTTATACTACTATCGTTTAACTTTAGTTTTTCCAAAGCTTCTTTTAAATCGCCATAATCCTCATTATCTACAGGATACAAACCTGAAAATACCATCGGTAAAGCTTCTTTATAACCTGGCAAAGGCTCAGTAGCAGGACAATTAACATTGGTAATAGTATCACCTACAAAACGAGTTAATTCTTTAATTGAACCTGCAAAATATCCAACATCACCGCATACTAATTTATTAACAGGTTTTCTAGCAGGAGTTTGATACCCTAATTCAACAACTTCACATTCTTTACCAGAAGCCATAAAACGAACTTTATCACCAATAGAAATCGAACCGTCTACAACCTTAAAATAACAAACAGTTCCCAAATATTGGTCATAAACACTATCAAAAACCATTGCTCGTAACGGTTTATCTGAATTATCAACCGGTGCAGGAATATAATCTACAACAGCTTCTAAAATATCTTCAATTCCTTCTCCTGTTTTCGCACTAACAGGAATTGCCATTGAAGCATCTATACCTAAAATTTCTTCAATTTCTTGTCTTACACGTTCTACATCAGCTGATGGTAAATCAATCTTATTAATTACAGGAATAATTTCCAAATTTTGTTCAATTGCCAAATAAACATTTGCTAATGTTTGAGCTTCAACACCTTGAGTAGCATCAACAATCAGTAATGCACCTTCACAAGCTGCTAAAGAACGAGAAACTTCATATGAAAAATCTACGTGTCCTGGAGTATCAATCAAGTTAAGTTCATAATCCTTACCATTTTGTGATTTATAATTCATCCTAGCGGCATTTAACTTAATGGTAATACCACGCTCACGCTCAATATCCATAGAATCTAATAACTGTTCCTGCATATCTCGTTGAGCAACAGTACCAGTTTTCTCTAACAATCTATCTGCTAGTGTTGATTTTCCATGGTCAATATGGGCAATTATACAAAAATTTCTTACATTATCTCTTGTTTTCATAATTCTGATTATATATAAAAAAAATTTATTGTAAAACCCTAGTATTTACTTGCAAAAACATATTTCCATTAAAAATGCTAAAAACTGCCAAACGAACCAAATTTAAACCAAATCAAAAATATAATGGTGAATATATAACCATTTCATTAAATAAAAAACCGGCCTTTTCGACCGGTTTTTATATTACTAATTACATCAAACCTAACACTTTTTTGTACCAAGAAAAGGATTCTAACTCAGTACCATTAAATGTTGTTTTTGTGCGTTGAGTTTTTAGATAGTTTTCAAATTCATCAGTGAATTTCGACTTTACTTTTTTAGCCTTTTTTTCAGAGATCGATGTTGACATAGAACCTACTCCTTTACACTTATATTTTTAATTGAGAACCTAGCTCATTATACCATGTTTTTCATGATATTTCTAGTAGTAAAACCCAAAAATTGATTTTTTTGTTATTTTAAAGGGTTTTAGATTGTAAATTTTTGTTAAATTTTTTGTTTTTATTATTTTTTCATTAATTAAGACTAAATTCTGACAAAATTTTATTGTTTTTATGTTAAAATTTTCATATGATTTTAATAGGAGAAAACATACATATAATTTCAAATTCAGTCAGAGAAGCTCTTGAAAAAAAAGACGAAAATTTTATCAAAAATTTGATAAAAATTCAGGAAAATCTTGATTGTATAGATTTAAATATTGGCCCTGCTAAAAGACAACTTGACAAGATTTACAACTGGTTGGTTCCAATAGTTGAGAACAAAAATATCTCGTTTGATTCAACAAATATTGATGCAATCAAACAGGGTTTAAAACTTGTAAAAAACCCTAAAGACTGCTTTATAAACAGCACATCTAAAGATGCTGAAAAATTAGACAGATTAAGTGATTTAGCCCTTCAATATAATTGTAATCTTATTGCTTTAGCAATGTCCAAAGAAACCGGAATTCCAAAAACAGCAGACGGAAGGCTTGAAATCATTTTTGAAATATACGAAAAATGCATCGAGAAAGGCTTAGATAATCAGAAAATATTTTTTGACCCATTAGTTTTACCTATCTGCGCAGATCAAACTCAGGCAATAGAAACTATAAATACAATAAGAATGACAAAGGAAAGCTTTGAACCTGAAGTCAAAACTATTATAGGATTATCAAATATTTCAAACGGATGCAATTCCAAATTGCGACCACTTATCAATAGAGTTTTCGGAACATTAGCTTTTGGAGCAGGACTTGATGCAGTCATTCTTGACGCCAAAGACCACGAACTTATCAGAATTTTTAAAATGCTTGAATCTCAAACTCCAACAAATCATATTGATAAATTATACTTAGACCTTGCAAGTATTATTAGAAACTTTGAAGATTTAGAAAATATTTCATACAACAAAGATTGTATTGCAGAATGCGAGATAATCAAAACCGCAGAGGTTTTGTTAAACAAGAAAATATATTCTGATAACTTTACACAAGTTTGATTTTTGTGATAGAATTATAGTAGAAAACTGAGGGGTTATGAACATTAAAAAGTCTTTATTAACAAGTATTTTAGTTTCAACTTTAGTATTTAATATTTTACCGGCAAATGCACTAACTCCAGAAGCTAGCCTTTTGTATCAAGAAGCTTGTAGTGCCGAGCATCAACAAGATTTGAAAGGTGCTATATCTAAACTTGAACAAGCTATTCAGGTTTCTGGCGGAGATGCAATGCTTTACACAAAACTTGCAGGATTGTACTCAGAAACAGATAATACTCAAAAAGCTCTTGATACTTATAAAAAAGTTATAGAACTAAAACCTGATGATGCTTTTGTATATATTAGTATTGGTAGTATTTACGAAACTCAAGGAAAATATGAAGATGCCCTTAAAGCATATGAAAAAGCTTTGGATATTTTCCCTGAATATAAATATAACTATTACAATATTGCAAATGCTCAATACCAATTAAAAGACTTTAAAAATGCAATCAGAAATTATAACATCTTTTTAGAAACATATTCGCAACACTCAGAATCCAGAGAAAATTTGGCAGATTCTTATCTTTTAGTTAAAGACTACCAAAATGCTACCAAGCAGTTTAAAAAAATATACGATAAAAATCCTGAATCATTCAAAAACTACTCTGGATACGGTCTTGCACTGTTAAACACAGATGAGCCGGCAAAAGCTACTGAAATGCTAGAAAAAGCCATAGAAATTGATCCTGAAAATGTTTCTGCTCACTTAGGTTTGGCTCAAGCCTACCAAGATCTAGGGAACAATGATATGTCTTATGAGCAATACCAAATTGTATTGGCAAAAATCCCAAATCTTAATACAGTAAGACTGGATTATGCAAATTTACTTGCCGATATGAACAAAAACACAGAAGCTATTACACAATACAATATGTATATAAAAGCTTATCCTGATGATGTTAACGGATATAAAAACATTGCAAAAGTTTATAAAACCTTGAACAATTTTGACAAAGCTCTTGAAAACTTCTTGATAACTGAAAAGAAAATCCCTCAAGATATAGAAATCAAAAAAGATATCGCACACTGCTATCATAGCAAAAAGGACTATACAAATGCGATTAAATACTACGATGTAATTTTATCAGTTCAGCCAGAAGATTTCACCGCTAAATACAATAAAGCATTAGCTCTTCACGCAACGCACAAATATGAAGATGCAATAGAGTTATACCGAGATGTATTATCTATTAAAAACGATAAATCTATAAAAGAAAATTTAAATAGTGCATTAGTTTCAAGAGGACATCAACTTATAGAAATCGAAGAATATGATGAAGCTATAACAAACTTCAAAACCGCAATAAAAAACGGTTTTACAGAAGGTTCAGCATATTTTGGAATGGCTAAGGTTTATAGAGCACAAGGTAACAATACAAAAGCTTCTGAAAACTATGAAAAAGCAATATCTATTGACCCTGATAAAACTCAATACTCTGCAGAATATAGCGAATTCATATCATCTCTGTATAAACCAAAAACAACAACTTCTTCCGACTCTACGGATCAAATAGAAGTTCCAAGTATAAATATTTCACTTGATGAAACAGAAACTACACTAGCAACAAACAAAAATACAGAAACAAAGCCTGTAATTAAAACATCTGCAATAACAATAAAACAAAATGAAGAATTCATTTTAGAAGGTGATAAAAACTTCAAGAGTAATAATTTTGATGCTGCAGTGAAATATTACCAAGATGCATTACAACTTGTACCAAACGATGAAGTAACTTTACTCAAAATCGGTAATATTTACAAAATGAAAGATGAAAATACAAAAGCAATAAATTATTATCAAAAATCAATTATAGTAAATCCTGATTACACTGACGGGTGGTTCAATTTGGGCTTGGCATACGCAAATGAAAATAATTTTATTGAGTCTCAAAAAAGCTTTGAACGAGTTGTTTCACTTGATCATAGCTACAACCTTGGATACGCATATTACGCTTTAGGTAGAGCACTTGAATTACAAGGCAAAACTAATGATGCGATTAAAAATTATAAATTATTCATAAAATATAACAACGATAAAGAAATGATAAACACTGTACAAGATCAAATTAAACAGTTACAAAAATAATTATGAAAAAATTTATTTCGATTATATTCACAATTTTTCTTGCAATTTTTACTTGTGCTTGCGACAAGGAATCTTCTGTTATTTTGTTTAACAAACATAGATTCACACCAGAAACCATCAATTCACCTAGTAATACAAATGTTTTTCAAGCAGGAGAAAGAATATATTATCTTATAACATTACCTCAACCTGTAGAATCAAAAATGCTATTAGTACAAATTTTCAAAACAGATGGAGGAAGTGACGAAAGACTCGGATATAATCTGGTTTGGGGGAAAAGAGTAAAAATCCGAGATGAACATAAACATTATTATACTGATTATGTTGTACTAAACGGCAAAGGGAATTATGTTATGAAAATTTATTCAAGAGATAACCCTACAAAAATTTTGACAAGTGGACATTTTTATGTGAAAAACTAAAATAAAAAGGATTAAGTATGATAAAAGATAAAGCTCTAGAATATTTCAAAAATGGTTATTCATGCTCGGAAAGTATAATTCAAGCATATATAGATGAAGGGTTATGCCCTATCGAATTATTACCTTGTGCGACAACATTCTCTGGTGGAATGTCATCAGGCTGTCTCTGCGGAGCAATAGCAGCCGGTCAAATTATACTCGGTCATCACTTTGGACGAAACAATAAATTCAAAAATGAGGTTAGCGCAAGAGTAAAAGCTGCAAAACTAATAGAAGAATTCAAAAAAAGAAACAAGGTTACTTGTTGTAGAGTTTTATCAGCTGGACTTGATGGAAGCGCAAGAAAAGAACATTGCTCTAAGCTTGTTGCCGATGTTTGTGAAATATTAGATGAGATGATTAGTGTAAAGGTTTAGTATGAAAGATTTTTATAAAATTGATAAGTTAAATTTCCTAACAGCTGGAATGCCATTATCTACAGGTAAAGCTGGATATCCTAGAGCATTCGAAATTATAGAAGAAATGGGCTTAGATGGAATGGAAGTCGAGTTTGTTCATGGCGTTAGAATGGCTGACGAAACACGCGCACTAATTAGAAAAGCTACTCAAGAAAAAAATCTTATTTTTACAGCACATGGACCATTTTATATAAATCTTAATTCAAAAGAAGAAGAAAAAGTAGAAGCAAGCGTTCAAAGAATTATAGAAACAGCTCAAGCAGCTTCTGATTTTGGCGGATACAGCATAACTTATCACGCTGCATTTTATATGGGAGCAGATAAAGAAATAGTGTACCAACAAGTAAGAACTCAAACAGAAAAAATTCTTGAAATACTTGAAAAAAATAATATCAAAATGTGGATTAGACCAGAAACAACTGGTAAAGAAACTCAATGGGGTGATTACGAGGAAATAATCAAACTATCTAAAGAATTTGAACAAGTCCTTCCTTGTATAGATTTTTCACATATACATGCCAGAACTGCGGGAGAATACAACACTTACGATGAGTTTTGTAAAGTCCTTGATAGAATCGGAACAGAATTAGGTGATTTTGCATTGAATAACTTCCACGCACACCTTGCTGGTATTGAATACACCAAAAAAGGAGAAAAACGCCACCTTATACTGGAAGATTCTGATATGAACTACAAAGATCTGCTAAAAGCCCTTAAAACTTTTGGAGTAAAAGGTGCTCTTGTATGTGAAAGTCCAAATATTGAAACTGACACAAAGATTTTAAAAGATTATTATATGAGCTTATAGAAAATAAAATTAAAGTTTTTCAATTTTTAGCCGATATATAAAGCACGTAACTATAAAAAGAGGTACATTATGTTTAATTCGGTTAACAATCCATTTGGTCAAAGAATTGAATCAGCAATATCTACCGGACAAGATAGGCAACAAAAACAACAAGACCAACAAAAAGAGGATGAAAAAAGATACCTTGAAAATGACGATAAAGATGAGGTTAAAATCAGTAGCCTTCCTATTTTAACTGAAGATGATGTTTTGTACTTGACGCAAAACTATATCGCTCGTCTTAAAGATGAAAATAAAGATAAGCCAAAAACCATAGAAAAACTGGACAAATTCTTATCAAAATTTGATGTCAAAAAATTCATGAAACGAAATCCTAACATGACAAGTGCAGATTTTCATATGATTATGTACAATGAAACAGCAAGTCTTGTTAATTAATTTTATTCTCTAATACCTGCAGACTCTTTCATCATCTGAGTTGAAGATTTAATAGCGCCACCATCAGCATAATTACAACTAGCATTATCATAAGGCAATATACCTATAGATTTAACAAAAACTTTTCCATTAACTGTTTTTGTTTCAGTATAACTTACCTGAAATGGAAAAATATCTTGTCCCCATTTATTAGGACCTTTGCGACCATTAACATCTAATGCGAAGTATTCCAAACCTGACGATTTATTATAAGTAAAAATTAACATACCATTATCTAAAACATATGCATTGCGATTTGCTTCTTTTTCAAAACAAGTATTTGTACCACCAGCAGGATTTGGTGGTGGGAATGGGTAGTTTCTAGGAATACAACCCTCAACAATAGGATTAGTTGTACAATGACGAACCGCACCCATTGCTCTAATAAAATCATTTTCCAAAGTACTACACTCAGTATCTTTTCCTGCTGATAAATGACCATCAATATGTAACCCAAAATCTTCTACTTCTTCAGCAGTTGGCTTACTATAACAAGTATATACTCTGCCTTGATCTACTGTTATATTTTTCAAAGCTGCAGACATTTTTGCATAAGCTGCACGGAATTC
>JAZLBN010000094.1:0-34530 GCA_045613725.1 Candidatus Gastranaerophilaceae bacterium | reverse complement strand
ATAAATTTTTCAGTTTGAGTAAATTTATCACCTATAGATGCTACAAGTTTATTAAATGGATTTGTTTTAAGTTTAATATTGAAATATGTTAAAAAATTATTATTATTTTTTGAATTTGCTATCTTTGTACCGTCCGGTAATAATAATGAAGTTACTGGCGCAGCATTGTTAGCTTCTTCAGGATCACCTAAAGCAACAATTTGACCACCTAATTTTTCAACAGTTTTATACGCTAAGAAATACGAATATTCATCAGCTTTTTCCATTTGCTTCGATATAATTGGAGCAGTAGCGAGAGCTAATACACCAACAATAAAAACAGCCAAAAGAATTTCCATCAAGGAGAAACCTAAATATTTAATTCGCTTGTTTAATTTCATTTTACCTCCAATTATAACTTTAATTCATTAATTGCTTTTTCGTAATCAACTTGATTAGGAGCTTTACCATGCCAACCCGCATTATTTTCCATAAAGCTAACACCTTTACCTTTTATTGTGTTAGCAAGTATAACGGTAGGCAGTTTAGCAGATTTCGCCTCCTCTATAGCATCATAGATTTGATTAAAATCATGACCATCAATTTCTATAACATTCCAATTAAATGCTTTAAGCTTAGCCGATAAATTATCCAACGATTTCACGCATTCAGTTGAACCATCTATCTGTAATCTATTCCTATCAATGATAGCTACAAGATTATCAAGATTTCTATGCGAAGCTTGCATTAACGCTTCCCAAACATTACCTTCCTGTAATTCACCATCACCCATTAAAACAAATACATTTGCAGGGTTTTTATCAAGTTTTAAAGATATCGCTATGCCACAAGCCATAGATAAACCTTGCCCAAGAGAACCTGTAGCAACCTCAATCCCTGGACACCAAAGAGATGGATGACCTTGAAGCCTTGTACCTAGCTTTCTAAAGGTTTTTAACTCATCCTTTTCTATAAAGCCAAGTTGTGACATTACAGAGTAATATATAGGAGAAACATGTCCTTTTGATAAAACAAACCTATCTCTTTCAGAATAATCATCAGAATACTTACCTGAAATAGAATGTTTCATACATTTATGAAACAAAGTCGTCATAATCTCACAAGAAGATAAAGAACCTCCAATGTGACCAGATTGAGCCTCATATACCATATCTAAAATATTACGTCTATTTTCCAGACAAAGACTTTTTAATTGTTCTATTTCAACTTCCGTAAGCATTATTACTTAGAAACCCTTTCTTTACAAACTTTTAAAACAAATAGTGGAAGAGTAGGAAAAATTCGAGAAAATCTGGATGGTTCTTTAATTGTCCTATATAACCACTCTAAACCAAGCTTTTGAAAAATTTTAGGAGCTCTTGCAACATTACCAGACCACACATCGAAACTGCCACCTAAACCAATCATCAATGAATTTGGCAAACGAGATTTTAAACCATCAATAAAATATTCTTGCTTTGGTGAGCCGAGTGCAACCAAAATTAAATCTGGGTGAACTCTTTCCAAATCAGAATAAATTTCCTCATTTGATGAAAAATATCCGTCTTTTGAGTAAACTATATTTAAATTTGAAACCTCATTATTCAAATTACTAATAGCTAATTCCAAAATTTCAGGTTTTGCACCTACCATTGCAATCTTCTTACCTTCGTTAGAAAACTTAACAATTAAAGCTTTCCCAAATTCAATACCAGGTATACGTCTAACGCTGTGGCCAAGAATTTTTAACCCATATTCTACGCCAACACCATCTGGAATAACTAATTCTGCATTAGAAATAACATTTGCAAAATTAGGATCTTTTTGAGCAGTTTGAATCATTTCAGGATTAATTGTCACAACCTGTCCAGAGTGCGTATATGCGTACTCTAAAGCCTCCTCAAATTTAAAAGTATCAACTCCATATCCTAAGATTTTAACTAATACTCTATCCATAATAATATTATAACATATTATAAATAATTATGCTATAATCTTTATATGAAAAAATCAATTATTAAAATATTATTAGTTATACTAATTTTAATAACAGCACCATTAAAATCTTTTGCTGCAGACTATAACATTCTTGTATTACCAACAGATATATTTAATATCTGTGATAATTACTTTTGTTTTCCTGAGCCATCCGAAATTGCTGCTACGTATGTTATTAATGATTTAAATAACTATAAATCAGTTAACCTAATTGATTTATCAGAAATTAGAGCAAAATTAGAAAAAAATGAAAATTTAAAAGATAAAACTATTGAATTATTAAAAGATTTTGAACAAACTGAAAAAATAAATTTTAATACACTAACTGAATTATCTGAATTATTTGGAACAAAATCTACAATAATAATTTCAAGTTATGCAATAACTGACAGATCTGCCACTCGCAGAAATTTATGGGAAGTACTTGAGGTTTCAAGCGCATTTAGAATAACTTATCCATTCAACCTTACTACAACTGCAGTTTTAACCGATAATGTAAACTCCGTAGTAATGTGGAGTAACAAATATAATAAAACAGTCTCTGATAGTAATGGATATTTTCTTGCACTAAACCATGCGCAAGCGGCTTCTCATTTAGAAAAAATTAAACAATACTACAGAAATAATGTCTCAAAAAACATAAGTCAAAACGTACATTTAAGATTTTTCCCTAAAGATGTAAAAACCTTTAAAATCAAAGGAAATAATGAACATAAAGAAGAATCGACATTTGTTCCAAACGCACTTGAACATCTTGCAAAACCTATTTTTACGCAACATGAAAACGACTATCAGAGCGAATCATATTCAACTGATGACTTTATTTTTGAATATTAAACTTTATCCAATTTTGGGTGTCAATTTCGGTCTTGATTTTGCTATCAAGTTCGATCATCTGAGACATAATGACATCAAAACGCTTAAAACAATCAAGCAAATCTATATATGCAATTGAACCAATTAGCATAAAAATTATTAGTAGATACTTATTATTCATACCCATATAAAAATCTAAACCAACATATATTTTATGCGACAAAAGTAGACTACATATAAGCATGCAAAAATTTATAAAAATAAAAAGGACCTAACTAAAGATCCTTTTTATGGTGCCGTTGGCCGGGGTCGAACCGGCACGAGGTTGCCCTCACAAGATTTTGAGTCTAGCACGTCTACCAATTCCATCAC
Source organism: Candidatus Gastranaerophilaceae bacterium (assembly GCA_045613725.1). Classification (GTDB taxonomy): domain Bacteria; phylum Cyanobacteriota; class Vampirovibrionia; order Gastranaerophilales; family Gastranaerophilaceae; genus Zag111. The sequence continues at coordinate 31,365 of JAZLBN010000094.1, read as the reverse complement.
AACGGCTTATTTATTCTGTATTATTATATTATCAAAAAAATAAATTATTTCAAGAACTTTTTATAAATATGTTAGCCTAACTAATTTAACCAATAGAGCAATATAAAAAATTGATAAAATAAATCATAAAATATATATGAAAAATTTTATTTATCTAATAATTTTAACCATATTTAGTACAAATATTGCAAATGCAACAACATTTACTGGTGGCGTAACAAAAGTTGGTCAACAAACAAGCAACCAAATAATTGATTCTGAAACAAAAAAGGGGGTTGAATTTGCCAAAATATCTATCCCTCAAAAAAATTTCAGAACATATTCAGATGGTAATGGTAATTTTGAAATAGAAAACATACAAATAACGCAACCTACAATATTAAATATCGAAAAAGAAGGATATCGACCTTTTTCAATTACTATAAACAACGAAAACAGCTTAAATAATCCATTAAAAATTGAAATCGTTAAAAGTGAAGCTACAGATATATCATTAGATACACAAATTTTGCATTTGGGGGACAATACTTATTCAAAAAATTCAGCAAATGCGAGTGATTTCAGATTAGAATCAATTGGTCCATACTACTCAAAGGATTTTATAATGACTGATAACGCAAAAAAGAGTTCTAATTACTTGATTATAGGTTCTGTAATAGGATTAGACACAAAACTTGCAAAATCAATGGGCCAAAATAATATACAGCACGCATATTCTAGCCCTGCAGAAATATACTTTAACGGTAAATTGATTGGAGAGTTAAAAATTAACGGAGACAACCAGAGAATCAAAATTCCAAATACGCTTATTTCAACAAACGAAAGTAATCAAATAACAATAAAAACGGGGCAAAATCTTATGCCTAGTAATAATTTAGACTACGATGATATAGAAATAATGAACATATCAATTTTAAGCGAATAAAAAAAGAGGTAACACCTACTGTTACCTCTTTTTATTTATAATCTAAAAACTATCTTTTTAAGAAATCTGGGATTTCAATATTTGTAAAATTATTACTAGATAGAACTGATTTTGTTTGAGTATTGAATGCTCCTGAGAAGAAATCTGCAGCATTCATTTGTTTAGTTTCACCAGAATCTGATGAAGTTGAACCAAACATCGGAACTGAAGGTAAGTTATTTTTCAATTCAAAACCTGTTGCAATAACTGTAATTTGAATTTCACCTTGAATAGCTTCATTAACTGCAGTACCGATAATTACTGTTGCATCTTCCAATACCGCATCGTGAATAATAGAAGCAGCATCACTAACTTCGTGAATACCCATATCAGGGCCACCAGTAATGTTAACAATTACACCAGACGCTCCGTTAATAGAAGATTCTAACAACTGAGAATTGATAGCTTGTTGCGCAGCTTTAACAGCTCTACCTTCACCTTGAGCTCTACCAATACCCATTAAAGCTGAACCAGAAGCTTGCATTACAGTCTTAACATCAGCGAAGTCTACGTTGATAATACCAGGAACTGTAATAATATCAGAAATACCTTGAACACCTCTTAATAGAACTTCGTCAACAATAATGAATGATTCATGTAATGAAACTTGTCTATCAACAACTTGTAATAACTTATCATTAGGTACAACAATAACTGCATCTACAGCTTCTTTTAGTTTTTCAAGACCAGCATTCGCTTGATTTTGTCTTTTCTTACCTTCCCAAGAGAACGGTTTTGTAACAACAGCAATTGTTAAAATACCTAACTGTTTAGCAATTTTAGCAACAACAGGAGCAGCACCAGTACCAGTACCACCACCTAAACCTGCGGTAATAAATACCATATCTGCACCATCTAATGCTTGAGTAATTTCTTGAGAAGCTTCTTCAGCAGCTCTTTCACCAACTGAAGGATCTCCACCTGCACCTAAACCTTGTGTTGAAGAAGAACCTAATTGGATTCTGTTATTTGTTTTACCATTATACAAAACTTGTAAGTCAGTATTCATCAACCAAAATTCAACACCAGACAAACCAGATTGAATCATACGGTTAACAGCATTACCACCGCCACCGCCTACACCAACTACTTTAATATTTGTAGGGTTTGCTCCTAGTCTTGATCTTTGATCATTTGATGCGTCATCTTTTCTAGCAAAGATATCTGAAACGATATTTTCCACGTTATTTACCTCTTATAACTTATTACTTTTCCCTAAAAACAACTACACAGTTATTAAATACTAACTACTAGTCTTTTTATAATAACATAGTATTTTAAATAGAAAAAAAGTACAATAATTTTACAAAAATTATGAACAAAATTTAATATATTAACAAGTATACTATATTTTAGCTGGAGAATAACCCCAGTTTAATTTATTTCGCAACACAGAATAGAAGTCATTTTCTTTTAACAATGCTAAATTCGCTTGTTTTTCAGCTTTCTTAATAACCAATTCTGCATTCCAACTAAAAGCAATCTGACCATCAGCAGATACTTTATATTCATTATTTTTACAAGGTAAGATTTTTATTTCATCTTGCGCAGAAACTACAATAGGCCTAGCTGAAAATGTGTGCGGACAAATTGGAACAATTACGATTACATCTAAATCTGGAGCTAAAATAGGCCCACCAGCAGCCATACCATAAGCAGTAGAACCAGTTGGAGTTGAAATTATAATACCATCTGCTAAATATTCACACACAAATTTACCATTAATCTCCAAAGAAAATCGTGATGTTCTAGCTGAGAAATCACCTTTAATAACAAAATCATTCAAAGCAAAATAATCATTTGCAGTTAACATTGTACGTTTTTCAACTTTATAATCGTTTTTTAAAATTTTTTCTACAGAAGCCCTTAAATTATCAGGAGAAGCCTGAGATAAAAAGCCTAAACGGCCCAAATTAATACCAAAAATAGGAGTATCAAATTCAGAATAAAACCTTGCAGCTTTTAATATGGTACCATCACCACCAATAACAAAAACAAAATCATAACCACTAGTTAAATTATCAAAATCAAGAACATCATAGCTTATTGAAGAATCATCCAATATACTACACAATTCATCTTTTACCTTCGATGAATCTTTCATTTGATTGTTATAACATATGGCATATTTTTTGTTCATACATTAAGTTTATACCAAATATAAAAATTTAAACAAAAGATTAGCAAATATATATAAAAGCTTTACATATTTTTGTTTCGTTTTATCACAAACAATATCTAATAAAAATTCTATTATATAATCAAAATATAATAATACAGAATTTGGAGAGATATATTTATGAATTGGTTAAAAGGTAGCAATAGTAATATTTTTTGGGGTATAACCCTTAAAAACTCTTCTAGACTAGGTTTTACACTTGCTGAAGTTTTAATTACCCTTGGTATAATTGGTGTTGTTGCTGCATTAACAATTCCTGGCTTAATGACAGCACATAAAAGAATTGTACTAGATTCCCAGTTCCGTAAAGCACATTCACAATTACAACAAATTATAAAACTTTGGCAAGAACAAGAAGACGAAAATTTACACGGAATATATTATCACGATACCGATGGCAATGGAGAGGCCTTACGCTCAGCCTTTTATAGTTATATAAAAGGTACACCTAATGGATCTCCTGCTCAATCTACATTAAAGCCTTATTATACTTCTGCAAAAGGCTCTACAACAACAGCTCATTATTGTCCTATATCAAGCTGTGTTCATCCTTATCCAAAGAGTTTTACTAGCTTTGATGGAACAATGTATAAAGTTTCTGCAAGAGATGGTGTTCTTCATTTTGCGGTAGATATCAATGGTTATGATAAAGGCCCAAATAAGTGGGGAGTAGATTTATTTCATTTTGATTATACCCAAAATAATGTTTTAACAGGTTCAGGATATGGCTGCTCTGATTGGTCTTGCTCTACGTATTACAACAAAGTATCAACGCACGTTAACGATGGTATTGGTTGTACAAATTGTGCTTTAAAAGATAAAGAGTATTTTAAAAAAATACAGCTATAGGTATAATAAATCTGAAATTTAAAGATATAAAACGAGGTTGGGTTTCCAATCTTTTTTTAATTGTACTAGCTTGAAAAAAAGAGCACTGAGAATAAATACAGTGCTCTAATTATGTAAATTCTATAAATTACGTGACTTATAGTATATTAATTTTTACTTAGAAGTTGATAATACATATTTTGCAGCATTTGAGAACGGTTCTACAACACCATCATGGTAAATAATTGGAAATACATCTGTCATATCATTCGCATTGTTTTTAACATAACAATCACCCGCATATTCAATATCCGCAGAAGTGTAACCAGTAGTACATTGAACCTCTTTATTCGGCAATGTAACACCATTTACATCAATAAAACCTAAGCAATTAAACATTGGATCAGAAGTATAAATTTTTTCACCAATATTTAAAGCACAATTAGATGCTGTATCTTCAAATGCAACAATAGAACCATCAGCTAATGAATATGCGTGCCAACCAGTATAATCACCTGCAAAACCTGCATCTAAAACATGTCTTCGTGAAATTTCATACGCTGAAGCGCTTGAACCTGCGGAAGTATTTGCCTGTCTTTTAATATCTCTTACTCTTCCTCTATAAGTTTGACCTGTTAATGTACCATTAAAAATTGCACACATTGTCATATTAGATTCTGGGTGATCAGAAGCACAAGAACCTGAGGTTGCCTCTGCTGCAGATATTCCAGCATAATCAAAATCATATTGAGCTTGTGCCATCAAACCAGCTTGAGATAGTGTTGAGATTGCTTTTTTGAAACCTGAACGGTATTTTGCACCATTAGTATTTGCAATCAAATTAGGAATAGTCATAGCAGCAACTACACCAATAATACCTAATGTAATCAACACCTCTGCCAAGGTAAAACCGTGTCTTTTTGTCATAATACCTCCATTTATAATAATTAGTAAATAAATAATACATAATATATAATTAATTCTTTTTTTTATCAAATTGTTAAGATTGTCTTTCTAATTTTGTATAGACACTTTTACATAACAAATCTTATAGGTATCAATCGTATTGTGTAAATACAAAATACAAAGTATAATAAAAATATGTCAGGAAAACATTTTGTATATATACTTGAAACTAAAAATAATACTCTATATTGTGGCTATACAGACAATGTAGAGAAGCGTTTTCAAGCACATTTAGATGGCAAAGGCGCAAAATATACAAAAGCAAATAAACCTGTCAAAATTGTTTGGAAAAAAGGATTTGAAACTAAATCCGAAGCCTTAAAAGAAGAATACCGCATAAAACACAAACTTACACGAAAAGAAAAGTTAGAATTAATTAACTCTGAACAGAATCAATAGACTCTTCTGGCTCAGATTCAATATTTTGAGAACCCTCTTCAAAACCAGAACTCTGATTATTTATTTTATCAATTTTATTGTTAAGTTTGTCAATTCGTTTTTCCTGCTTATTCATTTGTTTTTGCAACTTATTAATATCTTTATTTGTTTGATCTATTAAATATTTTTTATAAGCTTCCTGAAGATTCACACCCTCTACATTACCAGATAATGAACGTAACTTTTTGTAATCCCTGTATTCATCCTTAAAATCTTGTTTTAAATCTTTTAGGGTAAATTCATAATCTTCTTCAATTAAATCAATAGCTTTTTTATAATTATCCTTATGCATTTTTTTTATTTTTTTTGACTGTTTAGATTGAAGAACCTTTTCAGTTTGAACTACAGAATAGGTTTCGTAACCATCCTGCAGAACTTTATACCCATTTATACTAACCTCTGGTTCATAATTTTTGTCAAAAGAAATTAATCGAGATTGATTACCTTTCCAATCAACACTCCAAGTCCCTAAGAAGACAGGTTTTTCTCCAGTATACGCAAAGGCTTGAACTATAATCTTATCTGAATCATTTTTATCAAATCCTAAAGGATAAATATCCCAACGCTTATCATCAAGATTCATCAACATATATTCTTCCCAGAAATATACTATTGCATCCCTTATTTCAAACAAATCATAATCAACTTTATTTACAAAATCATATACAAATATAGAAGTTTGCCAAATACCATCTTCTCGACTACCGATTTTTTTCTTCACAAGCAATTTTGAACCATCAGGAGTAAAGTCAACAGGGGTGAGTGTTCTAAAAGCTGCATAATTATCAATAGTTTTATCAGTCGTCATTATAGGATTTGGTAGCTTTTTAGCAGTATTTGCCTTAAGAATTTTATTTAAATTAGTATCCCCTTCCTCTAGTGGTATAACAAACAAATCACAAGCAACAGATGCACTATTTGTATAGTAATAAACCGCTGGATAAACTAAAAATGTAAAATCCGGAGATACAATCCCCTGAGCATTTACCTGTCGTTTTTTATATAATTTGTTACCTAGTTTTAATTCAGGGGTTCCGGGAGGATCATTATATTTTACAATCTTATACAATGGTTTTGGAACATATTTAAAAGATGATGGAGTCTGAAACTTCGGAATATCAATTTGAAGATTAGACTTATCTTTATATTCAGATATGGACTCGTATTCATCCACAGTCATATAACCTGAAGGAATTAAATTATAAATTTTACTATCTTTTTCTTTTTTAGCATCATTTTTTAAAACTTGATATTGATGTTTTAATTCTCTAGCTCTAATATCAGAATTTGCAGCCTGAGCTTGATTAAAACTCAAGAAAACATTCAACAATAAAAATACAGCTAAAAAATATCTATACATCAAAAACCCTCAAGTTTAAACTAAACCATCTTTCATTGCAGTTGCAACGGCTTTTGAGCGAGTCTTTACATATAATTTTTGCAAAATATTATGAACATGAGTTTTTGTAGTTGCAATAGTTATAACCAGCTTTTTAGAAATTTGAGGATTTTTCAACCCTTCAACAAGAAGAGCTAGCACTTCCATTTCACGTTCAGTTAAGCCATATAAGTTTTTACCTTTTTGGTAATTAATACCACCAGATTTTGACTCTTGCTGACTATTCTTTCTTATATTAGAAAGAACAACCCTTGCAATAGCTGGATCTAACCAACCTACACCTTCACTAACAGCTTGAATTGCAGATATAGTTTGTTCTGATGTAGCACCCTTAGTTATATAACCATCGGCTCCAGCTGCAAAAGAATCTAAAATATCATCCTCATTATCTCTTGAAGTATTCATTAAAACTTTAATTTCAGGTATTGCATTTTTAATTTTTCTTGTTGCCTCAATACCATCAATTGTAGGCAAGCCAATATCCATAATAACCAAATCAGGCTTTAATTCCAGAGCTTGTTCCACGCCTTCCAAACCATCTGATGCTGTACCTAAAACCTCAATAGCAGAATGATTAGACAATGCAAAAGATAACCCCATTCTTGTCATGTCGTGATCTTCAATTATTGTAACTTTTATACTCTTTGTCATTATAACCACCTTCTAAACTCTTGATTGTACAACTACATCTGTTAGTAAAAACGAAAACTCACTACCTTTATTTATTTTACTCTCAACCCAAATTTTACCACCGTGAGCTTCTATAATTTGCCTTGAAAGATATAGCCCAAGTCCTGTTCCTGTAGAACGCTTTTTACTAGTGCCTTGAGAAAATCTCATAAACAAATGAGGAATATCTTCTTTTGGGATACCATTTCCATTATCTAAAACAGAGAATATAACATCACCGCTCTGAGATTTTAAATATATATCAATAGTACCACCTTTATTAGTATAATTTAATGCATTACCGCATAAATTGGTAATAACTCTCTTTATTTCTGCTCTATCAGCATCAATTAACAATTCATTTTCAATATCTGAGTGTAAATTAAATGAAATATCTTTTTTCTTAGACAAAGGCTCTAACTCAGAATAGCACTGAGAAACTAAGTCATTCAAGCTAAATACCGTCTTACATAGCGATAATTTACCACTTTCAAACCTATAAACTTCTAACAACGCATTAACAAGACCTAATAAGTCCTCATTACTTTGCAACATTGTAGACAAAAGAACGTGTTGTTGTTCATTTAATTCACCTAAAGATCCATCTAAGAAAAATTTAAGAGTTTGAATTGCCGCAAGTAACGGAGTTCTCAAATCGTGTGTTAATGTTGCAATAAAATCATCTCTTAATCGTTCAGTTTCTTTTTGGACACTAAAATTACGTATCACTCCAACAAATCTTTCATCATCAGAGTCATCACAAGCTAAAGATGCAAAATTAATCTCTACTGGAATATATTCTTCATTCAATACATTTCGAATATACAGATCACGAAGTAGAAACTCTGAATTATCGCACGACAAGCCAAGAATAGATGATTTAACATTAGAAATTGACGCTTTATTGTGTAAAGGATTGTCTGAGTATGCAATTTCTTGAATCTTCATTTTTTTAATTGCTTCAGCAGCCAAACCAATCATGTTTTCACATGCTGGATTAACTTGTTCGATATTACCTTGTGAGTCAATAATGATAATACCGTCAGCACAGTAATTAATTATTCCTGATAACTTTAAATTGGCCAATGTAAGTTCTTTTGTGCGTTCAGCAACAAGCTCTTCTAAATGTTCTGAATATTTTGTCAATTGAGCTTTTGCTTCTTCTAATTGAGAGATTTTATCTCTTAAATTCGCCAAGAGATGACTTCTTTCAATACCATTTCTAATATTCATAATCAAATCATCATTATCCCAAGGCTTTTCAATATATTTATAAACACCAATTTCATTGATAGTTTTAATCGCATTTTCTTTATCTGCATAAGCCGTAAGTAATATCATGCTAACTTCTGGATGAAACTTTTTAGCCTCACGAAGAAACTCCAAACCATTCATTTCAGGCATTAAAAAATCTGAAATAATTAAATCAGGAGTCTCTAATTTTAAATATTCAATGGCTTCTAGAGGATTATTGTAAACAACCACATCTTTAAATCCCTCGACTTTCATTAACGTATTGAAAGTCGAAGTTAACAATTTATCATCATCAACATATAATATTTTCCCTAAAACCATACTTACATAATAAAATATTATGCAAAAATAAACAAATAGTTTACAAAAACGCAATATTCTACAATTATAGTAATTAAATCAATCAAACTCTTGCAGATAATTCTTTATCAATTAAATATAGCGCAGATTTATCTACTCCAAAGGTTTTTAGCTTAGAAATAATACGAGAAACTTCAAACTCTTCTTCAATTTGTTCTTCTAAAAACCAATCCAAAAAATTCCGAGTAGCTAAATCACATTCATAGTCTGACAGATTAACAACTTCATCAATTGATTTTGTAATTGATCGTTCATGATTATAAATTTGCTCAAAAACCTCAAGTGGATTATTCATTTCAAATATTGGAGATGAAATTTGGCTTAAATTAACTTGAGAATTTCGATTTAAAACATATTCAAACAACGTCATTCCATGGTTAATTTCTTCTTTAGATTGAACCTTAGTCCAGTGAGAAAAGCCGTAAAGACCAATTTCTGAAAAATAAGCAGAAATTGAAAGATATAAATAAGCGGAATAAAATTCCTTGTTAATTTGTTCATTGAGAATATTTCTAATTTTATCACTTATCATTAAATCTCCTTTCTTAACTATTAAAATTTTCCCAGAGTCCATGAATATTACAGAATATCCTTGCTTGTTCAAAACCTGATTTATCCTTCAAAAGCATTATTGGTAAATCAAGTGGTGAATAATATTGACGGCATATTTTGTTTTTACCCTCAAAAAAAGTTTCAATAAATTGAATATAATGCTCATTAGTCATAGGATGAAGCGTAGATCCGACCCTAATTTCTAGGCCATTATCCTCTACAGTAGAAAAAACAGGAACATGTTTTTCTCCGAATTCTGAATCATTTAACCTAGGCTCAAGATAGCTCATATGCTGACCACAGCAAACCAATTCGCCAACACCAGATAAAACAACTTCTACTAAATTTCCACAGACATCACATTTATATAAATCAAAGCGTTCTGTCACGTATAAAATCTCCTTTCTAAAAACAGATTAAGCATTCAAGTTTAAAATTCATTACCTAAACGTCTAATTATTAAGGCTGGACTAAATAAAAATATCGTGCTAAAATAGAAACTAAGCCGTGCTCCACGGGGTGTTGCGAACTCTCGACCCGAAGCTTAAGCGGGGTGCAGAGCCTGTTGTGAGGGGTTTATAAGTACTTTGAAATCTAATATACATCGTTGATAACAAGACTTAAAATGGCGTAAACTTTCGAACCGTGTCAGGGGGGAAACTCAGCAGCACTAAGACTGAACTTACGGGTGTTTTATTTCTTGAAGGAGAGACTATTAGAGGCCAATTTATTTATAAATTTCGATAGACAGTGGCACGGTTTTATTTTAGGAGTATGTATGGTAAAGAAAAACTTTATCCTAAATATTGATAATTTCGGCATCTCAAGTGAATATAATCAAGCCGTACTTGAAGGTTATAACAATGGATTTATAACTAGTACTCATTTATGTGTAAACTTTAAATACTATGATGATGCAATAAACAACATACTTCCAGATTGTCCAAACCTTGGAATTGGATTACTACTAAATATAACAACCGGTAAATCTCTTACAAATTGTTCTATAATCACAGATAGCAATGGAGAGTTTAACAAGAATTTTTTATACTTATTAATGAACCGAAAAAGAAAAGATCTTTTAGATGAAATAGAACAAGAATTTAGAGCACAGATAGAGAAAATACAATCAAACACAATGATTACAAGTATAGCAAGCTTTGCACACATACACGTAATCCCTGAAATATTTGAAATTGTTTGCAAACTAGCTGTCGAATACGGCATTTCTTTTGTTAGAACGCATTTTGAAGAATTATATTTTGTAAAAAGATCAGAAAAACATATAAATTTTAGATACCTAACAAACTTAGTTCAACTATTTGCATTTCAACATTTTACATCAAAGAATAGACTTCTAATTGACAAATATAAGCTAAAAACAAATGATTTTATTCTTGGAATCGCATATAACTCAATGATGGATTCGGAAACAATTGAACAAGGTTTACAAATTTTAGAAGAAGATTGTATCGTAGAAGTGGTTATCCATCCAAAAAAATACAATAATTCCACTAAAAATGGGCATACAAGAGAATTTGGAATTACTCAAAATCTAAAATTAAAAGACTCAATTTTACGACTTGGATTTGAAATCAATAATTATAAGAATATTCAATAATGAAAAATATCATAACAACGCTTTTATTACTATCGGCATTAAGTATCTTCTGCATATTTATTAAAGTAAAAGAAGATACTAAAATAATTTTAAGTGTTGAAACACCTACAAGATTAACCATTATTAACTCAAACAATAAAAAGCATTCAAAACCAGAAAGTGTCTGCTTAAAAGATGTCGAAACCTTTTCCATTGAAAACAGTGAAGAGTTATATGAAAAATTAGGCAAAGAATTTAACCTAAGCAAATCCGATATTATAAGTCTTGGATATTTAGCACAAGAATATTCACAAAAAGCACTATCGAAAGGTGTAATTAAAATAACAAATGTAAAAAACAATAACGAATGCAAATTCGCCGATATTAAAATATCAAACTCAGATTATAAACAATTTCTTTTAAACAGTGGATTTGCAATAGTTAACAATAAAATTGTTAACCAAGAAAAATTCAACAAAAATATTAAAAAAGCCAGAAGTTTAGATCTTGTTATACTAAACCACAATTCAAACAAATATCATACACTGGAATGCCCATATGGTAGTATATCGCACGACAAAGTACTCTTACCAAAGAATCAACTACCACAAGAAGCACAACCATGCAAATATTGTAATTTAAACAAAACCAAAACTGACAACTCCAATAGTAATTTAAAATTGGTAGCGCCACAACTTAAAAACTCAAGCGATAACATAATTACATACCTAACAGATTATACAAAACAACTTACATCTAACAAAGATTGCCAAAGCAATGTGTGTAAAGATCTTGTAAGCAGAATTAATAATGCGAAAACCAGTATTGACATTGCAGCATATGGATATAGTGATATCCCTGCAATTACAAAGGCTCTACAATCTGCTGTTAACAGAAATATTGCAATAAGATACATTTATGATGAGAATTTTGAAAGTTCAAAAAATCACTATAAAGATAATGATAAAATTATCAAACTTAGTACAAAATATCGTTCAGATAAAACTAATTCAAAAGCATTAACAAACATGTTAATGCACAATAAATTTATTATTTTTGATAAACAAACTGTCTACACTGGTTCAATGAATCTTTCACCAAGTGGTCTTTCAAATTTTGATGTAAACAGTATTGTAATAATAAACTCTAAAGATATAGCAAAGTTATACACAAAAGAATTTGAACATATGCTTAATGGCAAATTCCACACAAATAAAGTAAAACATAATACTCCACGAAATTTTAAAATCGATTCAAGCGAAGTCGAAATTTATTTCTCACCTACAGACAAGACATCAATAAGAATAATTGAGCTCATTAAAAACGCAAAGACCTACGTATATATGCCTACATTCTTAATTACCCACACTGACATTAGTAACGAACTTATTAAAGCAAAAGAAAGAGGTGTTGATGTAAGGATCATAATTGATGCCAATAGTATCAACACAAGAAATACTAAACATCCTAAACTTAGAGAAAACGGAATTCTTGTAAAAACAGAAAACTATGCAGGAAAACTACATTCAAAACTAATAATAATTGATGACACCTATATAATATCAGGTTCAATGAACTTTTCTAATAGTGGAGAAAATAAAAATGACGAAAATTTAGTTATTATAAAAAACAGCAAAATTGCCAAAGCTCATAAAAACTTTTTCTTATACCTCTGGACACAAATTCCAAATAAATACTTAAAAGAAAACGCAAAACCAGAAGGATGGGATTCAATTGGGTCTTGTACAGATGATATTGATAACAATTTCAACGGAAAGATAGATAAAGAAGAATATTCCTGTCAAATTAAAAATAATTAACACTCATCGCATTTTTTGAAAAAGTATACTGAACCTTTAATACATCTTTCTCAAAACCATTCGGTAAATTATCAAACGGAGCTGACATTTGAATTGCTCGAACAGCAGCGTGGTCAAAAAGTTCATTATTTGAAGATTTAATAACCTTAAAAGACTCTAATCTACCACTTCTAGAAACCTTAAATAACACTACCGTAGTTGGAGAGCCCTCAAAAGCTGGAGGGTTAAAATTAGACTTAACTTTTTCCTGTAATTTCTTTATGTAAGGTACAATATCGACTTCTTCTGAATCTTCAGAAAACAAATCTGAAGCACGTTGCATAAACTTCGGCATTACTTCATTCCCGCTGGTTCTGTGCATAGAAAAAGGTGCCGTAACCATATCTGCAACATCAGAACCTAACATAAACGCATTAGTCGCGTTTATAGACAACATTAAAACCAATAAACTTAATAGCAGTTTTACCATCAAATTTTATACCTACATTCTTTCAGGAGCTGACACTGACAAAATATTTAAAGCATTAGCAAGGACAGTCTTAAACGCCCATACTAAAACCAATCTTGATTTTGTTACATCAATATCTTCAGTAATAACTCGAGTAGAATTGTAGAATGAATGGAATTCTGAAGCTAATTCTTGTACATATCTACAAATAGTATAAACTTGTCTTGCTTGAGCTGAAGCTTTTATCATCGGCTTAAATTCTTCTAATTTGAGAATAAGTTTCCTTGCATCTTTCACTGAAATAGAAACAATATTTTTATCAAATTCTGAAACTAAACTACTAAACTCAGACTCTGAAAGTACAGCAGGAATAGTTTTTCCTGTTTCGGTATCAACTCTATCATTAGTAGCATTTCTAATAATGGAACAAGCTCTTGCATGAGCATATTGAACATAGAATACTGGATTTTCATCAGATTTAGTTTTTGCTAATTCAATATCAAAATCTAAAGTAGTATCAATATTTCTCATAGACATCCAAAAACGAGTAGCGTCTACACCAACTTCATCAATTAAATCTTCTAGAGTAACCATATTTTTACGTTTACCCATACGAACCTCATTACCATTAATAACAAGGTTTACAAGTTGACCTAAAAGAACCTCTAATTTATTAGGATTATATCCTAAAGCCTCAATCGAAGCTTTAACACGAGCAACATAACCGTGATGGTCTGCACCCCAAATATTGATCATTCTATCGAAACCACGCTCAAGTTTATCAACGTGATATGCGATATCAGCAGTTAAATATGTGTTTGAACCATCAGCTTTTTTAATAACTCTATCCTGATCATCACCATAATCAGAAGATTTAAACCATTCTGCACCCTCTTGATTATATATTTTACCACTATCACGAAGCTTTTGAACACATTCTTCAACTTTACCTGAATTATGAAGAGATAATTCAGAATAAAATTTATCAAATTTAACCCTAAAATTATCTAACAAGTCTCGTTGAACTTTTTCCTCATATTCTTTAGCATAATCGCAATAAACATCTAGCGAAATTTTATCTGCATCATTATTTACAGCATCTAACTCAGATTTCTTATCGATTAAAAACTGCTTAGCAACAGGTATTAAATAATCTCCAGGATAATAATTTTTTCTTTCTAACTCGTCTTCTGGGAAATCAACATCAATACCTAATTCTTGCTTGACACGAATAACAAGAGAATTACCTAATTTTTGAATTTGAGAGCCTGCATCGTTTATATAAAACTCTTGATAAACATCGTGACCATAGAATTTTAAAAGATTAGCCAAAGCACTACCCATAGCTGCCCAACGACCGTGACCAATATGAAATGGACCAGTCGGATTAGCTGAAATATATTCTAAAAGAATATTTTCTTTATCAATTGAATCCGGACGACCAAATTCAGATTTTTTAACATAAATTTCATTAAGCAAATTGATTAAAAGAGAATCGCCCGCTCTAAAATTAATGAAACCACCAATAACTGAAAATTCACTATCTTCTTTATCAATAAATTCTAAAATAGCATTTGCAATCATAGGTGGTGCAATTTTAGCATTTCTAGCTAAAGAAGAAACATTTATAGCTAAATCTCCAAAATCAGGATTTTTAGGTTTTTCTACTGGTAAAGAACCCTTAAGATACTCTGTCATTTGTCCTAATTTACCAGCTTTTATTGCTTCTTCAATTGCACATTCAATCTTATTTAGAAAATAATCTCTTAACATATCAACCTCACATTATATTATTCGTAAGTTAATTATAATATAAAAAGACCCTGAAACAAGTTCAGAGTCTTAAAATTTTATTGAAATCTGTAATCAGGGATTTCAAACACTTCATTATTTGCATCTTTTTCCACAAATGCCAAATAATATTCCATCGCAGAATCCTTGCAAGAATTATATAAGCCATCAGATACTAATTCACAATGAAACTGAGTCCTATCACCTGAATAATTACCCAAAACAGTTGCATAATTTTCAATATCAGACTTCAACAAACCGCCACCGTACGCCTTTGTTTTAGCATCTGTACCAGAAGGTCTAATCTCAATATACTTATCAAGAAACTCTAAATATGTTCCATCTCCTACAAATTTTATTGATTTCAAATTATCAAAATTTAACCCATCTGCACTAAACTTATCATTCAAAATACACTTAATATCATCTAAAGAAATCAAACCTTTTTTATTTGCAATAGCTAAAGATAAGTAAAACATATCATTTTTTGTTCTTAAAGCCTCACCTTCAACTTTAGCTTGTTTTAATTTATTGATATCTGGTTCAGACTCATTGTAGTACGAAATATCAACCCTTGTGTCAAATTTACCAATAATACTATTTTCATCAAAAACATTTGAAAGATATTTATATAGAGGTTTTGAATCTTCATAAAGCTTGGCAACTAAGGCAGATGCAACAATGATAGCTTCTGTCGCACTTTTTTCTCTCATTGCAATAGCAAAACGACCATTTTGAGATTCGATCAAATCCTCAGTACCCATTATCATACCTCCAGATTCTTCTCCCCCAAATAATAACCTAGGATTCACACCAAGATTTATCGAATTCCCAAAAACATCATCAACAACAACTTCATCATTAGGATTAGTTTTAAGTTGAAGTTCAACTTTTTTCATAATATTTGCAATTTCTTTAAATCCTACAGGAACATTAACAACTTTAACACCATTACTAGCTGCCCACTCATCCCAAGACAGCGCTGATGCGGTAGTTTTAATCATAAATCTTGGATGATTATTCCACAAACCACTTTGTTTTAATTGCTTAGCCCAAAAATCCATAAGCATTAAAAATGCTTGATTTGCAGTAAACACAGTTAAAATCTTATCTTTAGACAACACTACATAATCAATACCTAAAGATTTAATCTCTTCAACTGAATCAAAAGAATCAAGTTGAGCTACTGTTAACCTATCATGATCAGGATCAGTAATTAAAACTGCAGTTCCAACAGGATAATCTTTTAATTTTTCGGAATAATTTAAGGTATCAATAACAGGGAAGAACTTTGTTCCATCTTGTTTTTTAGCCAATACCGTAGCATCAACTGAATAATCATAAAATGCTTTTTCACCTTTAGGCGTAGTATCATATTTACCAATAGAGTGGAAAAACGGATCTTCTTCCGTATTAAACCATACAAATTTATCTGAAATATTAAGCTTATTCAAAACTCGAGAAAGAGTTCTATAAGCAGAACCTCCAACATTTTCAATAACGATTTTGGAATCAAAACACTTAATCATATCTAAGTTAACATCTTTTGCAACTCCAGATTTTAGATATTCAACATACAAATCAACACCGTCGTCAACCGCTTTTAAAACATCCTCATTTATTAGTGGATTATCTTTCGCAGAAATTTTAATTTCATAAGAACCAGAACGCTCAACTTCATCAAAAATCTCTTGAATTTTATTAACAAATTCCATAGACTCTTCTGGTAAATACTGACTGCCCTGTGAATTCAAGTCTTTAGTAGCATTTTTTACTGAAATACCATGACTTGATGTAATATACTCTCCACCAAGTAAATCCAACTTAAAAGCTAAAAATGAAGCCAACCAAATTGGAATAGTTTTTTTACCTTCAGGAACCAAAGTCTGAATACCATTAGCAGCCTGAATTCTAGCAATTGCATCCAAGAATAATTGAGAATTATATCTTACTTCGCATCCTGCAACTTTAACAATCCTTTTATTTGGATACTTATCGTTAGCAACAAGAGCTTTTGCCAATGTAGCTAACACAATCCCGACAAGGTTAATTGGGAATCTTGTATCCTGAGGGAATAATATATTTTGAGGTCCTCTAATACCTGCAGTTGAAACCTTCGCTTCTTTTGCGTAATTAGCAAACCATTCCTCAAGATTAAGTCCTTCCGGATTGTTTTTCTCATCATAAGCCTTTAAATGCTCTCTCTTTAATACGAATGAAAACTCACCATCATTATCAAAATTCAACAAATCTAAATTTTTAATATAATCAGGTGTCTTTTCATAAACACTTTTAAATAATTCATTTTCTAACTCTACATTGGATACTTTCAAATTCAACATACCTCTCTCCTTTTATTTATTTCATAATACACCAAAAACACATTAATATGTAGCCCCCTAAACAATTTTAATGTATAATGAGTTTGACTAAGGGAGAATATTATGACAAAAGAAAAGAAAAATTACGCATTTAGAAAAGCTCACGAATTTAACAAATGGAGATCCTTATTTCAATTCATAGTATGCAAAATAGGTTACAATGCAGTACTAAAATTAGTATATAGAATGGAAGTTCATGGAGTTGAAAACATACCAAAAGATAATGATTATATCGTTTGTCCAAATCATTTATCAACTATCGACCCTCCAATGATGGAAACATTTATGCCAAGAAATATTGCATTTATGGCTAAAAAAGAGCTGTTTGATATCCCATTTATCAGATGGTGGATAGATTGGTTAGGAGCGTTTGCTGTTGACAGAGGTAATCTAGCTCCATCAACAGTAAAAACCGTAAAAGAAATCAAAAAAAGCAAATGGGTTTTCGGGATTTTTCCACAGGGAACAAGACAAGCTCCCGGAGAGATTAAAAATGTAGGTAAAGGTTTTGCAGGACTTGCAAGAATGACAAAATGTAATATTTTACCAATAGGAATTATCGGAACAAATGAAAAGAAATGGTTGCCATTTAGTGGTAAAATAATAATTAGAGTTGGGAAAGTAATACCATACAGTGAAGATTTAGAGTCAGTAAGACTTGAATGGATTAAACAAATAGAAGAATTAACAGGATTTAAATACATTGACGACGAAAATATAGATGGAGGTTGTGAAGGTAATGAGTAATAGTAATAAACCTGTCAGAAACTTTAATCGTAGGACAGCAAAAGAGTATCACTGGTTTAGAACTTTATTTTATATGACATTCGTATTTACGGTAGTTTATCCTTTTTTTATGATATTCTACAACTTCAAAATTGAGGGTAGAAAAAATATCCCTCCAAGACAAGCAAAACAAGGCAAATATATGTATGCCGCAAACCACGTATCAGTTCTTGATCCACCATTGGTATCAATGGCTGCACTTTGCCCTATAGCATATATGGCAAAGAAAGAATTATTTGAAAAAGATGAAAAGCTAAATTGGATAATAAAGCGTCTAGGTGCATTTGCAGTAGACCGAAACAAACCAGAAATAGCAACATTTAAAACAGTAAGAGATATTATTGGTACAACTTGGTCCCTAGGAATATTCCCACAAGGTGGAATAAGGCCATATGGCAAACTAGAAAACATAAAAAAAGGCTTTGTAGTAATCGCCAAGGCCGCAAAATCAGACATTGTACCAGTTGCAATTGCCGATTGGGATGGGTATCCTCAGCTCAACCCTTTCAAAAAACGTAATGTAACAATAAGAATTGGAAAACCTATTTCACACGAATTAAATGAACAAGAAATAATTTATGAATGGTGTGAGCAAATATCTCAATTAGCAAATTATGAAAATTGCATTGAACAACAAGTCAACAACGATGCAAATATAGCATAGATAAAACACAAAAAATAAAGCCCCTAAAATAGGGGCTTTATTTATTTAAAGAAAGGAATTTTTATATAATCAAATTATATTTGATTTAATCTTTCAAGAGCAATTTTTGCAGTTTCTGCAACACCTGGATCTTGATCATTTTGAGCAATTGTAAACACAGTTGTCAAATCTTTTTTGTATGCAGGGTTTTGAATATAACTCAAAGCCTCAATAGCTGATGCTCTAACCATTGGGTTAGGGTTATCTTTCAAATTATCAACTACTGTAATCGCTCCTGGTAATTCAGTTAAAGGAACAATTTGGTTTGAAAGACGAGCTACTTCATCACCATAAAGTTTTTGCATTATTGCTGAAGTAAATAACGCATAACTTTTATTTCTTTCAGCTTGTTCTTTTGGAGTGATAGTATTTGCTAAATTTTGTTCAGCTTGAGTAACTTCTTTACCTGTCATAATTTTTTCTCTTGCTGCTACTTGTTCTGCAGAAGGACCAGCCAATGCTGATGAATCAAAATTGATAATGTTTGTTAAAGAATCAAAAATCTTTGTGTCAACTAATTCTGTAGCTTTATCTGGAGCTACTTTTACCATATTTGCAATTTCTTCCATTGCAGCTGCTTGAATATCAAAGTCTGGGTTTGACAATTTTGCTATAAATGAATTCAAATCAACTTGTGGAGAAATTGTTTCAGGAGCTACAACTTCAGGTTTTGCACTAGGAGCTGTAACTACAGGTTCTGGAGTTGCTTGCCCTTCAGGCTTAACTTCAACTGCTGCAGGAGCAACTGGAGGAACATTTACATTAGTCTGAGCTGGAACCACAACTGGAGCTGGAACAGGTTGTACTGGAGCAACAGGTTGAGGAGCTACTACTACAGGAGCAACAACTGGTTCTGCTGTTGGTGTAGGTGCTACCGCAACTTGAGGAGCTGCAGGTAATTGAGCTGGAGCTGGCATTGGAGCTACAGGAATTTGTGGTTGAGCTTGAGGCATTGGCTGACAAACAACTGACGGATAATATGCCGGTTGTGCAGTTGCCTGTGGATATGAATATACCGGAGCTTGTGGATAATTATATAATGGTAATGTTGGCTGAGCATAGCCGCCTACGTATTGACCAGCTCCGATACCTTGTGTTCCTACTGAAGGATTATTAATTTCGATATTAACCGCATTCAGTTTCGGCTGTTGAGGAACAGGCATATATGTTGTCTGTTGTTGTACCATGTAAGGGTTCATCATTGGTACACATGGAATTTGATTCATAAAATTTTCCTTTCCTTATCAAATTAAGTCTTTTACCATTCTACCGTTTAAATACCCGTAAAGGGAAAATATTGCCAAAAACAGGATTTTTTTTAACAAAACTTCACATAAAAATAAAGAAATCAAGATATAAGTGGCTTTTAAGGCTATTTAAATTAAAACACTTATTTTCTCTGGAAAGAAAAAGTTTTTTATGATAAAATAGAGATTGTTAGGATATAAATACTGGTCAAAACACAGATATACTTTGAGGATATAGATGAATATAGACAAATCAAAAAACAGTTCCATTAGAAAAGCTTTTGGAAAAGCATTAACAGAAGTTGGGGAATTTAATGAACGAGTAGTTGTCATGGATGCAGATTTGGCATGCTCAACTCAAACACAAATGTTTGCAGACAAATTCCCAAATAGATTCTTTAATTGTGGCATTGCAGAGCAAGACATGATTGCAACTGCAGCAGGGTTAGCTTCAGAAGGAAAAATTCCGTTCGTTGCAAGTTTTGCAATGTTTGCAACTGGTAGAACATACGATCAAATCAGAAATGCTGTATGTTATCCAAATTTCAATGTAAAAATAATAGGAACTCATGGCGGAGTTACAGTTGGAGAAGATGGCGCTACGCACCAAGCATTAGAAGATATTGCTTTAATGCGAAACATTCCTCATATGACAGTAATTGTTCCTGCAGACTCAAGAGAATGTGAAGAAGCAATAAAATATGCTTCACTACATGATGGCCCTATGTATATTAGAATTTCAAGATGCAATGTTCCTGACATATTTGACGAACATTATCATTTTAATATACACAAAGCAACTGTTGTAGAAGAAGGCTCAGATGTATCCTTATTCACAAACGGAGAAACCCTTGCGGAAGCATTGCTTGCTGCCGAGGAATTAAAAAAAGAAGGAATTTCAGTAGAAGTTATAAACGTACCTGTTATAAAACCTCTTGATTTCCAAACTGTAATAGATAGTACAAAGAAAACAAAATTTGCAATTACAGTAGAAAACCATTCAATAATAGGTGGATTAGGCACTGCAATTTGTGAAACTCTTGCAAGCAGATACCCAACTAAAGTATATAGAGTAGGAATTCATGATGAATTTGGACAAAGTGGTAAATCCGATGAATTACTTGAATACTATGGTTTAGATTCAAAAACATTAGCGAAACGAATCCGCACAATGTACAAAAAAGAACAAGAACAAGGAAATCTATAATGATAACATTTCAAAATGTGACAAAAAGATATAAAAACAATCATTACGCACTTAAAAACGTAAGTTTACAAATTCATTCTGGAGAATTTGTTTTCATTGTTGGCGCTTCTGGCGCAGGTAAATCAACACTTATGAAACTACTATACAGCGAAGAAAAGGCTTCTAGTGGTACTATTTCCATCGGAGGATTAAATATTGCTAATATCTCCAACGAAAAAATACCTAACCTAAGAAGATGTATGGGAATTGTTTTCCAAGATTATAAATTGTTACAAAACCAAACCGTTTACGATAATGTTGCATATGTTATCAGAACAATGGGAATTAGCAGTAAAGAAATCGATGCACGTGTGAACGGAGCATTGAAAATTGTTGGTTTATACGATAAAAGAAAAGCAAAACCTACTGAGTTATCAGGAGGAGAGCAACAAAGAGTTGGTATTGCTAGAGCAATTGTCAATGGACCACCTCTACTTATAGCTGACGAACCAACAGGGAACTTAGATCCAAAAAATTCAATGGAAATTATGCAAATCCTTGATCAAATAAATAAAAAAGGAATTACTGTAATAGTTTCAACACATGATAATGCTATGGTAGACTATTTCAGAAAGAGAGTTATTACTCTTGATCAGGGTGAAATCGTTAGAGATATACAAGCAGGTACATATGAATAGAAATCTTAGATCAAATGTAAAAAAACATATTCCAAAAGATTGGCTATGTGAATTAAGAATATTATATAGATTAGGTAAAGAGACATTAGGTGACATTATTAGAACAGGTTGGGTTAATATTGTTATTGTAACCACTATGGCTGCAATTTTAACAATATTTGGCACATGTTTTAGAACAGCTCTATCTATCTCTAGTTTTTCTAAAGAAATTGGTAGTGCTCTTGAAATTTCTGTATACTTAAAGGATAACATCGAATACTCTAGTGTTAAAGAAGAAATCCAAAAACTTAAACACGTAAATAAAATTACACTAATCCCAAAAGCAGAATCTTGGGCTAAATTAAAAACAGAAATGAATTTACCTAACATAGACAATCCACTACCTGACACTCTACACGTGAAAGTTGATAAACCAGAAAACCTTCAAAGTGTATTTGATAACATAAAAAAAATCCCTGCAGTGGAAGATATGAGCTATGCAAAAGACTTAGCAAACAAAATAGAATTAGTAAACCATGTTGTAAAAACTATTACAGTTGTTGTTATAGGTATTATGGCACTATTAACAATTACAATTATAAACAACACAATACAACTTGTTATTCAATCTAGAAAAGAAGAAATTGAAATAATGAGATTGATGGGTGTAAGTAATTGGTATATTAGATTCCCATTCATTATGCAAGGTGCATTTTATGGACTTACAGGTTCGTTATTAGCAATGTTTCCTTTGGGCTATGTTAACAGTGGATTGGCGAATGTCCATAAATTCTTTATGATACCTTCACCATCAAATGCACAGAATATTGTACTACTTGTTATGTTTTGTATGAGTATTTTATTCGGAGCTGTTGGTAGCTTCTGGTGTATAAAAAAACATCTACAGGTATAAATCACTATGAATAAAAGTAATATTTTGCTCGTAACAGAACAAGATGAAATAGAAAAAATAATATTAACCAAACTTGTCTTACTAAGATGTAGTGACTCTATATCAACTTGTTCTTATAGAGACTATAAAAAAGCACTTGAGAATTCTACCTATAGTGTTGTTATTTTGCACGAAAATGAAACAGAAGAATCGACTATAAAAGCAATCAAAACAATAAAAGAAATTCAAAACGATATAGAAATAATATTACTTTTAAACAGCCCTAAACCGTCGTTTGCTCTACAAGCGTATGACTTAGGTATATTTGATTATCTATCACTTGATTCTGATGAGTGTGACTTACTAATAAAAACAGTTAATTGCTATAAAAAGCAAGCTTTAAAAGATATCAATAGTAGAAACGAAAAATTTCTATATCAACAAGGAGTAATCGATAGCAAAACCGGATTATATAACTACAAATACTTAAAAGAAATTTTTAATGATTTAACTGATAATTTAAAAATTCAACGAGGTATCTTTGCGATAACTACACTTGATGACAGTACTAAAACAAAAATTTCAACAAATAGACTAGCTCAAACTATAAAAAACAGTATCAGAAGCAATGATATCGTCGCGGTTGGCAAAGGCGGAAAGTTTTATATAATAATTCCAGATATCGACATAGAAGGAGCAAAGAATTTAATCAACAAGATCAAAGACAAAATGGGAGAAGACTTTACATTAAGAGCAGGCTTGTCAAAAATAGATACCCTTTCATTTGATACAATCAACAAAAACGCGCAAGATAGCCTAATATCTGCAATTCAAAATGATATCACTTCAGCGTGTATTGAAACTTCAAAAATTACTACCAACGATTGGCTAGAAGATGATGAAAACTTATCTATAAAAAAAGATTTCAAATTATTCAAAAAATTATTTACTAGCAAAATGGAAAATGTAATTACTCCAATATTTTACAGACACCAAAAAGAATTTGAAACAAAATTAACAAATACATTAGTTAGCCAATACGTAAATGACATAGAAAGCGTATTTTGTATAAAAAATGAACTTGCTCATAGCGAACTTACGTTGAGATATAACGGATATACAAAGTTTAAAATTGATATCACACATAAAGGATTAGATAGCGCAGAAAATTCTACGTATGAAATTCCTATAAATGAATTAACAGAAAAATATTTAAAAACATTATTTAAAAGATTGCGTGAAGAATATAAACAATCAGCATATAAAAAAGGAGAGTAATTGTGCTTAATATTGAAAATTGTTCTTTAGTGATAATTGACATACAAGATAAACTTGTAATGGCATCCAAATATGGAAATGAAGTTACTGCTAACGCATCTAAACTAGCGAAAACTGCAGACATTTTAAACATTCCAACGATTATCACTGAACAGTATCCAAAAGGTCTTGGACAAACCGTACATCAAATCAAAGAAGCGCAAAACATCCCCTCTAAAACCATTGAAAAATCTTCATTTTCTGCATTCAAAGAAGAAGATTTTTACAATAATATGCAAGAATTAAAAACAAATGGTAGAAATCAAATAATCATTTGCGGTATAGAAACACATATTTGCGTTTTACAAACCACATATGATCTAATCAAAGCAGGCTTTGAAGTTTATGTAATCAAAGATGCTTGCGCTAGCAGAAATAAACACGAATATAAAACTGGAATAGAACTACTAAAGCAATATGGCGCTAAAATTTCGTGTACAGAAATTGCATTATTTGAATTGTTAAAAACTTCAAAACACCCAAATTTCAAAGAAATTCAAATGTTAATAAAATAAATAAAACAGTATTAAGGATTTAACACAACCATCTCACAATTTTTGCAATCAAATTTAAGCTGATACTTCTTACCTTTAACATCCACAAGGTAGAGCTTTTTACAAGGCTTACCGCATAAGCCTGCAGCAAATTTCAAACAGTGTTTTGTCCGCATAATTTCAATTCCTGAAGATACGTTTTGCGATGACTCTAAAGCATTTTCTATAACTTCACATTGAGAATTATTATAGAACAATTTAGCTTCAGCATTAAATACATTTGCTCTATAATCAACTTTAGCATTAGGAAATACCGCATAACGAATAGGGTTTTGGATATTACGCTTGTAGTTATGTAACCTTTCTTTACTTAATAATTGTAATAAATCTCTACGCAATTCATTAATTTTGGAAACAGGTAAAAACATAATATTATCATCTAAAAACGTGATACTGACACAATTATAGATAGTATCACCAGTTTTTGATAAATTTTTCTTTAATATTTCTTTATAATTTTCGATATTTTTCGGCTGATCCCCTATTGGTATTTGAACTTTAGCCTTATTACCTTCACAATCCTTTGCAACTAAATAACCATTTTCTACTTCAATAAAAATATCCAGCTTACGTACTGTTTTAGATATTTCTAACTGTTTTTCAAACCTCGAATCAAAATTGCGATATAAAAGGATGCCAGATTTTAAGCCATCCATTTTATTTGGATAAACCTTATTACCATCAACTCTATTAACCAAAAAGCCCGTCATTTCACCATTATTTATAAAACACAAGCCATCCTGAGGTGACAAATCAGCATCAATCTCAAAATAATTATGAAAAATTCTTTTAATTTTACCTATTTTCTCCCCTCTTGACTTAGGGCTCAAAAAGTTAAAACATTGCTCTCTATCATTTAAAAAGTACTCTGTATAACCTCTATTAAATGTTTTATCAACATTTGGAACATAATCTAAACAAACTTTTCCAGAACTTGTTCTATGAGCAAATTTATTCAAAAGATTATTATAATAAGCTACGACATTTTTAACATAAGTAATATCTTTTAAGCGACCTTCTATTTTAAAAGACTTTACTCCTATATTAACAAGCTTTTCAATTGATTCTGAAGCATTAAAATCTTTTAAAGATAATAAATATTTATCTTTTAAAATAACTTTTCCTGATTCATCTACTAATGAATACTTCTTACGACAAGGCTGAGCACATTCACCTCTATTAGCAGAGCGACCACCATTTACATAAGATAAATAACATTGACCACTGTACGAAACACACAAAGCTCCGTGTATAAAGGTTTCAACTTCGCAATTTACGTTATTACATATCTCTTCAATTTTATCAATCGATAACTCTCTAGCCAAAATAACCCTTGATAAACCCATACTATCGAAAAATTTTGCTTTTTCTAGTGTTCTGTTATCACATTGAGTACTTGCATGAATTTCAATTGGTGGTAATTTACCATCAATTGCAGCCTTTATCAAACCCATATCCTGAACAATTATAGCGTCAACTCCAATATTATATAGAGTTTCAACCATTTTAATCGCTGTATTTAACTCATTATCATTAAGAATTGTATTAATTACAACATGAACTTTTACATTAAATAAATGTGCATAATTTACAAGCTGCTCAATATCTTCAAAGGAATTTGGAGCATTTTTTCTTGCACCAAAATCAGTCGCACCGATATAAATAGCATCGGCACCACTATTTATTGCTGCGATTGCAGTTTCCAAATTTTTTGCTGGAGCTAATAATTCTACTGTATTCATAAGCCTATTTTATAACAAAATTATCAATATATCGTAATATTTAGCATAAATTTTACATTAATGTTAAAATTAAGGGAAGAGGTAAATATGAAAATTTCATTAGTTAATCATGGATGCGCAAAAAATCTTGTAGATGCTGAATTGTTGCTCGGTATACTTGCAGAACAAGGATATTACATAACATTAGACGACACAGAAGCTGATATTGTAATAGTAAACACTTGTTCGTTCATACACGATGCAGAAAAAGAATCTGTTCAAAGCATATTACAACTTATCGACCAAGGCAAAAAAGTTGTAGTTACAGGTTGTTTACCTCAAAAACATAAAAAAGATTTAAAAGAAGCAATTCCAGAAATTTCAGGTATGATTGGGACATCGAATTTACAAGATATAGTTAAAATCATTAACAATGTTAAAGAATCAAAATACAGTAGTTTGATAGAAGAGTCACCAAAATATATCTATCCAGAAAAAATTACCCGACAGCAAATTACAATGGGGGCAAGCTCTTATCTAAAAATTGGTGAAGGGTGTAATTACCAGTGTGGATACTGCATTATCCCAAAACTAAGGGGTAAATACATTTCTAGACCAATCGAAAACATTGTAAAAGAAGCCAAAGAACTTGTTAACAAAGGTGTTACAGAAATAATACTCATTGCTCAAGACACATCTTCATATGGGATAGATCTATACGGCAAACAAGCTTTGCCAAAATTACTTGAACAGCTAAACGAAATAGAAAATTTATCTTGGATTCGAATTATGTATGCTTATCCAACACAAATGACAGATGAACTAATAGATGCAATAGCAAGACTTGATAAAGTTGTAAAATATGTTGATATTCCACTTCAACACTCTCATCCTAGAGTATTGGGAGCTATGCGCAGACCAGTAATGGATTATAAAGAATTAGTAGATAAAATTCGAAAAAGAATTCCTAACGTATCAATTAGAACATCGCTTATTGTAGGCTACCCAGGAGAAACAGAAGAAGAATTTGAACATTTATACCAATTTGTTAAAGATACAAGATTTGACAGAATGGGAGCTTTTGAATATTCAAAGGAAAAAAACACATATTCTTATGGATTAAAAAATCAAATTACTGCAAAAATCAAAAAACAGAGACGCGATAAATTAATGAAATTACAACAACAAATCTCGTTAGAAAATAATGAAAAATATATAGATTCAACACTAAAATGTATCGTAGAGGGATATACTGACGAGGGGGTAATTATTCTTCGTTCTGAGCACGATGCTCCTGAAATTGATGGAGTCGTTTATGCTAAATCAGATAGACAGGTTGTTCCTGGAGACATTGAGGAAGTATTTATAACTGGCGCTGACGAATATGATTTATTTGGCGAAATAAGAGACTAAACGAAAGGTAAATAATGGAATATATTGTAAACAAAGAACTGGAAGAGAAAGAGATAAAAGGCATATTTACAGACATGTTAAAATATGCACCTTCAAAACTTTGCGGGATGTTTGGGAATATGATAGCCGTACCAATATATACAAGCTTATTTTCTCAACAACAATATGGATTATATACCATTTCGATTGCTATGCTTTCGTTTTTATGCATAATTTTCTCAGACTGGGTTGGACTATCCGGATTGAGATTTTTCAGACATCACCAGATTGTAAATGACTTACCAAAATACTTAACAACTCTAGTCACTATACTTACATTAAACATGATTTTAATGTTTACGATAGCATTTATCTTTAGAGATAGCCTGTACAGTTTCTTCCATGTACCTTTTAAATACTTTTTAGCTGTCTTATTTTTAATAATTCCAGTAGCAATTAGAGCTTTATTATCACAATTACTTAGAGCTCAATTAAAATCAATATCTTATACTATCGCAACCATATTGAATCAATTTGCAACAATACTTATGGCTGTTGGATTCGCAAAGTTTTTTAACATGGGAGCAGCTTCAATACTTTTAGGTATGGGTGTTTCTATCACTCTAATCGATATATTATTACTCTATCAGAGTGAAATTTTAAAGATTTTTAAGTTTCAAAAAATCGAATGGAAATTCATTCTACCTATCATGAAATACGGTATTCCTATAGCGGCAACCTCTCTCAGCGCTTGGATTATAACCCAAAGCAACAAATTTATTATGAACAGTATAAGCGGATTTGAAAAAGCAGCTCTTGTTGGGGCTGGATATGGAATTACACTACCTATCCTAATGCCACTATTTGCTATGATTACAGTCGCAGCTATACCTAGAATTATTAATTTATATGAAGAAAAAATTGATGTACGACCAATTATATCAAAATTTCTTGGGTACTATATTTTAGTTGCATTACCGTTGGTTACAGTTATGTCATTGTACAATACTGACATTGCTCAACTTTTCATAAAAAACCCTCAAATGTATGAAGCTAGCGCACTTGTTCCGTATTTTGCATACGGAGTATTCTTTCTTGCTATGACCGATTACACAACATTACAATACCACTTAGCAAATAAGACTCAAATTGAATTTATAATTAAACTTATTTCAGGTGTAATAGGTATAGGGTTAAACTTTGCATTGATACCTAAACTAGGTTTAATAGGTGTTGGTATAGCTACATTTGCAGCCAATTTCTTATACTGGTTATTGAGCGTGATCATAATCATACCTAACTTAAATTTATACTTTCCAAAGAATACAACACTCAGAATTTTAGCAGCAACGCTACCGACAGCGATTTTATGGTTCATACTCAAAACTCAACCATTATCAGGGATATGGCAGATTTGCGCGTTGTTGTTAATGTTTTATGTTATCTATTTCCTTGTTTGTAGAAAACTTATAAACTTACCTGAGTAATAAAACTTAATATTATCAAATCAAATAGCAATAATTATTATGTTTAACTATTAAATAAATAGACAAATAAGCATGCCTTAAAAAAACGTAATAAATTCAGATTTTTTGGTGTGCTCTTGCTAAAATAATATACATTCCAGACTAATTAATTATCGATAATTTGAAACATTATGAAAGGATTTGATAATATGATAAACAACAAAAGACCGAAAAGAATAATTGCGGCTGCACTAACTGCACTTTTCATATCACATCAATCAACGGTGATGTCTGTTGTTGCTTCAGAAATTACCGGTGTAAACGGTAATAATGGAGTTTATAACATTAACCCCTCTGCAATAATCAATGGTAGCGACATTGGTTATCGTAAATACAAAGATTTTATTCTAGACAAAGATGATATAGCAAATCTAATATACAAATATGGTGATAAAGATATTTCAACATTTGTTAACCTTGTCGATAATCAAATTAACATCAATGGGTTAGTTAATACAATGAGAGATGGAAACTTCTACAACGGTAGAGCTATATTCGTATCACCAAACGGAATGATTGTTGGAGCTTCAGGTGTGCTTAACGTAGGCTCTGTAGGTATATATACACCAACTCAAACAACATACCAACAATACAGATCAAATCCTTCAGCTAATCTAAGCGATTTAATAGATTATAACAATGGCGCAAAGGCTGTTACAATTAACGGAAAAATTATCGCTGCTAATGATGTTGACATTAGGGCTGGACAAATCGAACTTGGCCAAACTGGAACTATTATTACTGGAATAAACGAAACAAGTATGGTAGCATTCAGTACTCTTGACCAAGCAAACACATTATTTAACCAACTTGTTAACACTGACAATATGAATACCGCAAATAGCTTTGCTAGTAAAAACGGTAATATCTACATACAATCTAATCAATTAGCAGAAGCTGCTGGAGTTAATATTCAAGGCGAAATTAAAAACTTTGGTACTGGAAATATTGAAATTCACAATTCTGGCTCAGAAGGAATTAATGTTTCTGGAAAAATTGCTAATGCAGATGGAAAATTAAAACTTAATAATAACTGGGGTGATATTAATATATCCGGAGACCTAAAAAATAACGGAACAACTCAGATATTTAACGTACCAGCAGAAGCTCACGAAGTTACAATTGAAGCTGATGGTCAAGAATATTCATACACCACAGACATTAACTCTGGCGTAAATATTTCAGGAAATATCGATACTACTGGATATACAATAATCACAAACACCGGAACAGAAGGAATCAACATTTCAGGTAATATCACAAACGATGGGGAATTAAATATTCAAAACGGTGTTGCAGGCTTAACAGATAGCGCAATTGCTAGAAACGCAAAACTAAGCGCTTTAAACATTTCTGGTAATATTGACGCAAAAGGAAGTTCAAATATCACAAATTATGCTAAAGGTGGTTTAATAGTTGAAGAAACTGCAACTATTGCAAACATTGGAGAACTTAACATATTAAACACTGGTGACGGTGGATTAAATATCAATGGTAATGTGACTAATAACGGTACTGCTACTGTTCTTAACGAAGCTGGCATCCTTGATGTTAACGGAACTTTTGAAAACACTGGTGATGCTACATTTACTAACAATGGTACTACATTCACTGTTGACGGTACTATTACTAATAGAGAAGGTACTTTAGCTCTTATTAACAATAATGGAGCTTTAGATATAAATTCTACAGGTAATGTTTCTAACACTGGTAAC
>JAZLBN010000093.1:0-24755 GCA_045613725.1 Candidatus Gastranaerophilaceae bacterium | reverse complement strand
AAATCTCTTAGACTTCATCACTATATATCCTCATAGTTAAGTACACACTTATTTGTGTATACGGCTAATATTTGGGTAAACTTTAGTTTTTAATATCCCTTGTAAAGTTTTTGTAACAATTCGACCATCCGCAGATACTATTATTATAACATTGTTTTATTAATAATTCAAGTGTTAGAAAACTTTTATTAAACATAAAAAAACGACCCAAGTAATGGGTCGTTTCTTAGTCTCAATTATTCACAATACTATGAACATCCAGAATATCCACAGTTCAAGCAGATAAAACAGCCTTCAGCCATCTGAATTTCTGTTCCGCATTCAGGACATTTTACTGTTTTTACCTCTCCTGTCGGATTGTATTCTTCCACTATCTCCTCTTTTTCTTCAACGGAAGGCTTTGTATCAACTGCCTTCATTTCAACAGTTTTTTCTTTTTTCTTATCATCCAAATTCATAGGTTGGAATTGACGAGAATTGTTGCGGTAAACTGTTATACCTTTTAAGTCATTTTTATATGCCAAAATGTAAGCTTCTTTTATATCTTCTCTTGTAGCTTGCTCTACAAAGTTTACTGTCTTAGATACAGCATTGTCTGTATGCAACTGGAATGCAGCTTGCATTTTTACGTGCCAATATGGTGAAACATCATGCGCAGTCGCAAAAATTTGTTTAACTTCATCTGAAACACCTGCAACATGTGCTATTGTACCTTCTGAAGCAATCTGAGACATCAATTCTTCTGAATATAAACCATTTTCAATCATATAATCTTTGAATATCGGATTAACTTCTAGCATTTCTGTTCCATCCATAATTAATCTAGAAAATACTAGACCAAATAAAGGTTCAACTCCACCTGACGCAGACGCAATCATTGAAATTGTACCGGTTGGCGCAATACAAGTTGTTGTTGCGTTTCTTAAACCGTATTGTTTTATACCGGCATCAATCTCTGCCCATTTATCATCAGAAACTTTACCTGCAGATCTTCCTTTGTATTTATTGTACAAGTAGTTTTCTGAATCATAAATACTACCTTTGAAATTATTAAAACTACCACGTTCTTTAGCTAATTCAACAGATTCAGTTTTTGAAACATAATCAATAAATTCCATAACTTGTCCGGCAAGTTTTGTACCTTCTTCAGAATTGTATGATAGTCCCATCTTCATAAGCATATCAGCCCAGCCCATTACCCCAAGTCCAATTTTTCTGTTATTTTGAACCATTTCTGAAATTTGTGGTAATGGATAGTTATTAACAGCAATTACGTTGTCCAAAAATCTCATCGCTGTTCTTGTTGTAGACTCTAATAAATCCCAATCAACTTCCCAACCATTTGAGCCTTGTTTCATCATCAATCCTAAGTTTATTGAACCTAAGTTACAAGCCTCGTATGAAAGCAATGGAACCTCTCCACAAGGATTTGTTGATTCAATTGGCCCAACGTGTGGTGTCGGATTATCTGAATTCATTTTATCAATAAATACAATACCCGGTTCACCATTTCTCCAAGCTCCGTCTACAATCAAGTCAAAGACTTCTTTTGCATTCATCCTACCAACAACTTCATTATTTTGTGGATTTACAAGATCATAATCAGTACCAGCAAGATAAGCTTCCATAAATTTGTCAGTAATAGCAACAGAAATATTAAAGTTATTTAATTTATTGTTATCAGATTTGCAGTTTATAAAATCAATAATGTCTGGGTGATCAACCCTTAAAATACCCATATTTGCACCACGTCGAGTGCCACCTTGTTTTACGGCTTCTGTTGCAGCATTGAAAACTTCCATAAAAGATACAGGTCCAGATGATACACCCATTGTAGATCTTACCACACTATTTTTAGGTCTTAATCTTGAGAAAGAAAAACCAGTTCCGCCACCTGATTTGTGAATGAGTGCAGTGTTTTTAACAGTCTCAAAAATACCTTCTAAACTATCTTCTACAGGCAATACAAAACAAGCTGCTAACTGACCTAATTCTCTACCTGCATTCATTAAAGTTGGTGAATTTGGCATAAAATAACGGTTTGTAATTACCTCGTAAAAGCGATCAGAAAGTTCTTTTACTTCTGCGTTTGATTTCCCGTATTGCAAATCGCCAGCAGCTATAGTATCTGCAACTCTACGAAACATATCCGCAGGAGTCTCAACACATTTACCATCTTTATCTCTTTTTAAATATCTCTTCTCCAAAACCTTAACAGCATTTTCTGATAAATTCAATGACTTTTCAACACATACACTGCTATCTGACACATTAACCTCCATAATCTGATATTTAAATAATCTTAAACTTTAAACCCCTAAGCATGCCATTAGACATACTTTAGATAATTGTACTACGCTCTATTTAAAATTGGCAATATAAATATTAAGATATATCAACATATTGGAGGCTTTCATAATATTATCCAGAAAGCGAATACATTTAACTCTTTTTATGCTATATTTATAACCATGATTAGGAGAGTTTTTAGGGTAATAATTGTTGTTATTTTGGTTTGTTTAATTTGCAAGGGTTGCCTTGTAAAAGATATTCCCGTAAAAGTTAATACAACAAAACAACAGTCAACTGATGAAATTACATCGGATTATCCTACACAAAAAAATATAACTATAGATGGTATTGATTATTTACAATCACAAGCTCCTATTGGGAATTTTGGCGGGGAGCTAATATCATCAACAATCGGAGAAGGCCCTAAAACTTTTAACCCGTTTAATTGTAAAGATAATACATCTTCAATAATGTCAGGAATAATGTACGACGGGTTATTATCAACCCACCCAAATTCGGGACAACCCATTCCAAAGTTAGCAAAGTCTTATACAATATCTAATGACGGAAAAACTTATACTATACATCTAAGAAAAGGAATCAAATGGTCTGACGGTAAACCTATAACAGCAGACGATGTTGTGTTCACTTGGAACGACATAATATTTGCAGGATATGGGGACACTTCACTTAGGGATTCTATATACATAGAAGGAAAACTTCCAACCTTAAAAAAAATCGACAATTATACAGTTGAATTCACAACACCTAGACCTTATGCGCCATTTATCAGAGTATTGAGTGCATCAATTGCGCCAAAACACGTATTCATGCCTGCTGTAAAAAAAGGTAAGGATTTCTTTAATGGTTTCTTATCTACAAATACTAAACCTGAAGATTTTGTAGTATCAGGAGCATTTAAACTAAAAGAATATGTTCCAGCTCAAAGAGTTGTTTATGAAAAAAATCCAAATTACTACGTAATAAACACTAAAAACGAAATTTTACCATATTTAGATAAACGAATATACTTAATTGTTGGAGATTTAAACAATGAAGTTCTGAAATTCGAAGCAAAAGAATTAGATGAAATAACTTTACAAGGTGCAAAAGTTGCACGATACAAATCTTTAGAACCACATTCAGACTTTAAATTACACAATCTTGGACCTTCTACTGGGACAATGTACCTATCAGTTAATCTCAATGATAGAAAAGATTCTAAAGGTAAATACTACGTAAATCCTACAAAACAAAAATGGTTTCAAGATATTAACTTCAGAACTGCGATAGACTACGCAGTTGACAGAAGGAATATGGTATTTAATATCGCAAACGGGATTGGTGCTCCACTTCATACGCCAGAAAGTCTTAACTCAATATATTTAAACAAAGAACTTAAAGGCTTTGAAAAAGATACTCAACAAGCACTAAATTACTTAGAAAAATCAGGATTTTACAAAGATAAAAACGGGAAATTATTTGATAAAGAAAATAACCGTGTTGAATTTGACTTGTACACAAACGCAGGTAATACAGAACGTGAAGCTATAGGTGTTATGATAAAACAAGACCTTGAAGAACTAGGAATGAAAGTTAATTTCAAACCTATAGAATTCAACTCTTTAGTAAATAAGTTAGTAAGTACCTTTGATTGGGATATGGTAATTATGGGTTTGACAGGTTCACCACTAGAACCAAATGGCGGGAAAAACGTATGGATGTCAAACGGCAGACTACATATGTTTAATATGAGATTACCAGAAGAAGGTAGTAAAAATATTCTACCTTGGGAAAAAGAATTGGATGAAATATTTAACAACGGGGCATTAGCTACTAAATTTGAAGAAAGAAAAAAACATTACGATAGATACCAAGAAATAATTTATACTCAAAGACCAATGATATACATATATTCACCTGTTATTATCGTTGCAATAAGAAATAAATTTAAAAATATCTACCCATCAAGTTTGGGTGGAATTACGCACAACATTGAAGAAATTTATATTGGAGAACAAGTACAATAATGGAAACTTTCAAATACATAATAAAGAGAATACTACAAACAATTCCACTACTCATATTAGTATCGGTTATAAGCTTCTTTATTATAAGATTGTCTCCTGTTGATCCTTTAGCTGAACTAAAGCTCAACCCGTCAATATCTCCTGAAACAGTAGAAAGAGAAAAACAAAGATTAGGTCTTGATAAACCTATAATTGTCCAATACGGGAAATGGGCAATATCTTTTATTCAGGGAGACTTAGGCGTCACATCAACTGGCGAAAAGGTAAGTCAAAAACTAAAAGAAAGAATTCCTAACACATTATTGTTAACATCACTTGTGATACTTTTAACTTGGATTGTTGGGGTTCCGATAGGTATCATTGCTGCAGTACACTGGAAAACACCTTTTGATAGGGCACTTACGGTTTTAACAAGTGTAGGAATGGCTATACCGTCATTTTTCTTTGCAGTACTATTACTGATATTTGCAGTAAAAACGGGTTGGTTTCCAATAGGAGGGTTGACTAGTCCCAATTTTGCTGAAATGAGTTTTTGCGAAAAATTCCTTGATATTATACATCATTTAACCTTACCTGTATTAGTCCTTTTTACAATTTCACTTGCAGGATTACAAAGACAAATGAGAGCAAATATGTTGGATGTTCTGGATAGCGATTATGTTAAATTTGCAAGAGCAAAAGGTCTACCTGAGAATATTGTATTATACAAACACGCTCTAAGAAACGCAATAAACCCTATGATTACGTTACTTGGCTTTGAATTTGCAGGACTTTTATCAGGTGCAGCTTTAACAGAATATGTATTTCAATATCCAGGATTAGGAAGACTAATATTAGAAGCCGTACTCAAATCAGATATAAATCTTGTAATGGCATCTCTAATGATGGGGGCAGTAATGCTAGTACTCGGAAACCTAATTGCAGATATATTACTAATTATCACAGATCCAAGAATTAGGGTGAAATCATGATAAAAGAAATTTTTCAACAATTATGTAAAGATAAATTTGCAAAAATAGCCCTTATCGTCTTAGGGATAATATATTTCTGCCTACTTTTTGCAGATATTATAGCTCCATATACAAAAGATTTTTCTGATAGAAGAATGGCATATGTTCCACCTTCAAAAATTTTCACAATAGATGAAAATGGTAAATTATCAAAACCTTATACATATAACTATATAAGAGAATTTGACCCAATAAATCTTGAAATAAAATACACCCTTGATAGAACTAAAAAACACTACATAAAAATTTTATCTAAAGGACAAGAATACAAATTTCTAGGTCTAATTCCTATGAAACACCATTTATTTACAACAGATAAAGATGGAAGAATTTATATTCTAGGGACAGATATAAACGGTAGAGATGTATTCTCAAGATTACTTTTTGGGGGTAGAATTTCTATGACTATTGGATTTTTAGCATTATTTATATTATTTCCAATAGGTCTTTTATATGGAGGAATTTCAGGATACTTCGGCGGAAAAATTGATTCATTAATGATGAGATTCGCAGAAGCTATAATGTCCATTCCAAGTTTTTATTTACTGATAATTTTAGCCTCTATTCTACCATCGGGTATGACAAGTACTCAAAGATTCATGTTGATTGTAATAATTCTTGCACTGATAGGTTGGGCAGGATTTGCAAGAGTTGTAAGAGGTATGGTTTTATCAATAAAAAACCAAGAATTTGTACAAGCAGCACAATCAATTGGAGCTTCAAAACTGAGAATTATCACTAAACATATCCTTCCTCAAACAACAAGCTATGTTATTGTCGCAATGACTCTTTCTGTACCATCTTATATACTATCTGAATCTGGGTTAAGCTTCTTAGGGTTGGGGATTCAACAACCAGATGCAAGTTGGGGGAATATGCTAAAAGAAGCTCAAGAATTTACAAACATATTATATAGACCTTGGCTTCTAACTCCTGGATTTTTAATTTTTGTATCAGTTTTGGCATTTAATGTAATAGGTGATACTATAAGAGATATCTTAGATCCAAAAAGTAAAACACGATAATTGAAGGGGGAAATAAGTATGGAAAAAGGAAACAAAATCGCAACTGGAATTTCAGCTGTACTTATTATTTTGGCTATAGCTCTATTTGTTTTGGGATTACCATATATACTTGTTATGGCTGCATCCACAACTCAACCTCATTCTATAGAAGAAACCAATTATTTAAAAAACGCGGTTAAATTTTCAATATTAAAAAATCAAAAAATTTATGCAATAGATTATCTTTTACCTTCATTAACTGCACAAATGAAATATGATGAAGCTATTTCATATTATGAAAAATACAAAAACTACAACCTTACAAAAGCTTCAAAAACAATAATAACATTTGCATATTTACAAAAAGGTGAGTACGAAAAAGCTCTAACTTTAGCTGAAGAAAATAATAGCCTATATTTCAAAGCTCAAGCTTATATAAAATTAAATAGATTAGATGAAGCTAAAAAAACGGTTGAAGAAATATTTTCAACAAAAACGACTTCAAAACAACCTTATCTTTATGTCGCTCAAATACAACTAAAAGAAGGCAATTTAAAATCTGCAAACGAATCTATTGATAAATTATTAAGTGTTAACTCTCAACATTTAGAAGCTTTAGAAACAAAAACTGAAATTTTAAAAGCTCTTGGAAAAACTAAAGAGTATGAGGAATACACACAAAAAGCAAATAAAATAAAACAAGACAGAAAAAAGAATGGTATCACTATAATAAGAGGAAAAGATGGAAACAACTAGTATTGAAAACTTAATGCACATATTTAATCTTGAATATTTTGTAAGATTAATATTTGCTGTAATTTTTGGATTTTGCATAGGTTTAGAAAGAGAATTAACAAATAAATACGCAGGATTAAGAACACATATCTTAGTATGTTTAGGAGCTTGTGTGTTTACACTGATTTCAATATACGGATTTCCAACTTTTGCCCCTGGGGATAACGTAATTGTAAACAACTCAACAGGTATAAGAGATACATCTCGTGTTGCAGCTCAA
The DNA here is from genome assembly GCA_045613725.1 of Candidatus Gastranaerophilaceae bacterium. Classification (GTDB taxonomy): domain Bacteria; phylum Cyanobacteriota; class Vampirovibrionia; order Gastranaerophilales; family Gastranaerophilaceae; genus Zag111. Next base: position 17,404 of record JAZLBN010000093.1, on the reverse strand, counting down.
ATTGTTACAGGCATAGGTTTTATTGGTGCAGGTACTGTTTTAAGAAACGGACCTATTGTACTTGGCTTAACAACAGCTGCAACATTATGGATTGCAGCAAGTATAGGTATGGCATGTGGCGCTGGAATGTTTGATATAGCCTTTGCTGGAACTATTCTTGTTATTTTAACATTAGTCTCAATTAGAGTTTTAGAGAGAAAAGTTTTACCAACAAGTACAAAAAAGACAAGACGTATAAAAGTTGGTTTAGTTTGCAGAAACGAAAATTCTCAAAAGATTCAAGAGTATATTATTGATAAATACCCAAGCATATCAGAATTAACAAAAAAACAGTTAACGGCAGATACAAATTGTACCAAAATAACTTGCGTCATTGATGTTGCCACAAAAAAACCAATCAAAGATATGTACAAAGTATTCCAAAAACAACAAGGAATTGAATCAATTTCAATTCAAGAAACTTTGGACTAATAATAATAGTTTACATTGTATTTACAATAACATTCATTTAAGCTAGGATTGAGAAAAGAAAAAGGGAGATAATAAGTTGAAATATAAACGAATTTTATTAAAAATTAGCGGGGAAGCTCTTTTAGGAGAACAACAATTTGGAATCGATCAAAATCCTGTAAAAATGATTGCTAACGAAATTAAAAAAGTTAGAGATATGGGAGCAGAAGTCGCTGTTGTTGTTGGTGGTGGAAACATTTTCAGAGGAATGAAAAATAGTGCAAAACTTGGAATGGACCAAGCTTCTGGTGATTATGTAGGTATGCTAGCAACAGTTATGAATGCAATAGCGTTACAAAGTGCTCTTAACCAAATAAATGTTGATTGTAGAGTTCAATCAGCAATTGCAATGAATCAAATAGCTGAACCTTACATCAGACACAGAGCAATTCGCCACCTTGAAAAAGGTAGAGTTGTTATTTTTGCTGCGGGTACAGGTAATCCATTCTTTACAACAGATACAGCTTCAGCTCTTAGAGCTTCTGAAATCAACGCTCAAGCAATGCTTATGGCTAAAAACGGTGTAGATGGAGTTTACACAGATGATCCAAACACAAATCCTAATGCTAAAAAATTGGATAAAATGACTTATGATGATATCATCAAAAACGAATTAAAAGTTATGGACACTTCAGCTTGTGCATTATGCAAGCAAAACAAAATCCCTATAGTTGTTTTTGATTTCAAAAAAGAAAATGCAATCAAAAATATTCTTAGCGGGGACGAAATAGGAACATATATTAGTTAAACATATAAGAAAGAGGTAAAAAATGTCAGAATCTTTAGAAGAATTATTTTTATTCGGCGAAGAAAAAATGGAAAAAGCTATTGCTCAATTGCAAAAAGAATTCGGTTCAATTAGAACTGGTCGTGCTAACCCAGGGATTCTTGATAAAGTTATAGTTGAATACTACGGAGCTTTAACACCATTAAGACAAATGTCACAAGTTACAGTTCAAGACGGTACAACTCTTGTGATTACTCCATACGATAAATCAATCATGAAAGAAATTGAAAAAGCAATTATCAAAGCTGAAATCGGAATTACACCAAACAGTGACGGAACATGTATCAGAATGACATTCCCTCCTCTTACCGAAGAAAGAAGAAGAGACATCACAAAAGATGTAAGAAAAATTGGCGAAGATGCAAAAGTTGCAATTAGAAATATTAGACGTGATATGACTGATAATTTGAAAAAACTTGAAAAAAGCGAAAATCTTCCAGAAGATTTAGTTAAAGATAACCAAGATAAAATTCAAAAATTAACAGACAAATTTACTGGCAACATTGATGTTGCAGTGGCAGCTAAAGAAAAAGAGGTTATGACAGTATAATGATAGACTTAGGCTTGAATAAAAACGCTACAAGAATGTTAACTGGCTTTATTATGGGTACCATAGTAATGCTGTGCATAATAAAAGGCGGGCTTGCTCTACTCGCATTATTAATATTTATGCTAGTTGCAGGATCTAAAGAATATGTTGAAATGCTAAACAACAAAGGGTTTTATCCAAGCCTAAGAGTTATCTATTTTACGCAAGCAATATTAGCAGCAGTTGCATACTTTAAAAGATTTGACTTAGTTGCAATAACTTTAACAATTTGCGCTATGAGCTCATTTATGTGGGTTTTATTTCGTGGAAGACAACCTTATATAGCAAATGTTGCAACAACATTATTAGGAATGGTATATTGTGGTTGGTTCCCCCTACATTTGATATTTTTAAGAGACTTATCTTGCGATAAATACGATAGCGGTTTGGGATTTGTAGTATTAATGTTCACTGCAATATTACTAACAGATATTGGCTGCTATTACGTAGGAACAAAACTTGGCAAAAATAAACTTGCTCCTATAATTAGCCCAAACAAAACAATCGAAGGCTCATTAGGTGGAATGATTTGTGCTATTTGTGGTGCAGTAATAGTAGGTTATTTTATAGATTTACAATGGTATATGGCAGTGATTGCAGGTGTTATTTGTACTGTTTTCGCACAAATTGGAGATTTATGCGAATCACTACTAAAACGTGATGCTGGAGTTAAGGATTCTGGTAACAGTCTTCCTGGACACGGTGGATTTTTAGATAGATGCGATAGCTTTATATTAACTCTACCTGTAATGTATTACTTCTGTAAATGTTTTATTTTTAGTACAGAATGGATAACAACACTGACAAACTATGTGAAAGGGTTATTTTAATGAAATCTGTAGCTGAAATTTTTGGTATTGAAACAATTTCAGAGGATTTATATAAATATGCACTAACGCACCCATCTTATACAAAAGAACTCGAGTTACCAGAAAATCAATGCTATGAAAGATTAGAATTTTTGGGAGACGCAGTTCTTAAACTAACAATTTCAGATGTTTTGTTTAAAACTTACCCTGATTACAAAGAAGGTGAGTTATCTAAAATCAGAAGTATTATAGTTTCAGATAATACTTTAGCAGATATTGCAAAGAAAAACGGACTACAACAGTTAATAATAATGAGTAAACATGAAGAAAAACAAGGTTGTAGGAAGCTAAATTCAATCTGCGCTTGTGCTTTTGAAGCTATTCTTGGGGCTTATTACTTAGACGGCAAATTTAATGAAATCATTAAATATATCGAAGAAACTTTTAAACCATATATTGAAGATGTTGAACAACATTTTGAAAAATTTAACGCAAAAGCCATCTTACAAGAATACACTCAAGGTTTAAACAAAAAAACACCTATTTATAATGTAATAAATGAGTCTGGACCTCAACACAAAAAGATTTTTGAAGTTGAAGTAAGGTACAATGATGATGTTCTAGCGATAGAATCCGGCTCAAGTAAAAAAGAAGCTGAACAGAAATGCGCATTATCTGCGTGTAAAAAATTAGGAATAGTATAAATGACAAAAATAATAATATCACCATCAATATTATCTGCAGATTTTGCAAACTTAGAAAGAGATATTAAAGCCGTCGAAAAAGCCGGTGCAGATTGGCTTCATATAGATGTAATGGATGGACATTTTGTACCTAATATTACAATTGGAGTTCCTGTTGTAAAATCACTAAGAGATATCACCAATCTTGTTTTAGATGTACATTTAATGATTGAAAACCCAGAAAAGTATATCGAACCGTTTGCTAATGCAGGAGCTGATATTATTACATTTCACTATGAAGCAGTTGAACAACACAATATAGAAAAATTAATCCAGACAATAAAATCTTACGGAATTCAAGCAGGTATGTCTATTAAACCTAAAACGGAAGCTAACGAAATACTACAATACCTTAAAGATCTCGATATGCTATTAGTAATGACAGTTGAACCAGGATTTGGCGGTCAAAAATTTATGACAGATTGCGCAGAAAAAATACCTACAATTAAAGCAAATGCTCCAGAAGGTATGATTATTCAAGTAGACGGTGGTATAAATTCTGATACAGCAAAAGTTTGCACTCAATATGGTGCGACATCTCTTGTTGCCGGGAATTATATATACAAATCTGACAACATCGAAAAAGCTATTCAATCATTACGCTAATTGGTCATTGCCAACATTTTCACCTTTACGAATTTTAGCTTGTAAAATTTGATCTAAACTTGCACTAGAAGCTTTATCTGTTTCTGTTGCACTATTAGTTTTAGCTTGAGCAGAATCTCCAGTAGCTGAACCTTCTTGATTATCTTCATTCTGTGGACTAACACCAGCAACACCTGTCTTATCCTGAATTTCATTTTTATAATTGTTTGCAGTAGCTATATTTTCTGAATTAACGGATAAAGTATTTGTTTGAACTTCTTGAGATATTTCTGAAGCTTTTACGGCCTTTTCTCCAGTCCTTTCTGCTCGATGACCAATTACAAAATCTCTGATATTAAATAAAATACTACCTCTTATTGATGCTAATAAATCACTACCAATATCAGTAGTTTCAGTACCAAAATCTTTAGCATTCAATATAACCTCACTTTGAGAATTAATAATTGATTCGTAAGATTGTAAATTACCCTCTACTCCGGCAACAACATTTTGACCTTGAAGCCCCATTTTTTGTAACTGATCATTCAATTTATTAATCTTGCCAATGGCTCCAGCTTTATTATCACCATCATTTACGCTATCAACTTCATTTTTTAACTCTTTTTGAGTTTCTTCAGCTTTTGATAATAGTACTTTCATATGAAATTCCAAAGCTTGAATTTCATCACTTGATTTATCTGCTGTTGATGCCATTAATACCGCTGATGCAAACGCTGCGGAACGAGCATCTCTACTATCACCAATAAAAGATTGAGCTTGTCCAGCTAGACTAACCCCAGCCTCTTGCATATTTTCACGTTTTGATTGTGCCGCAGTCTTTGGTTCTTCTGCAACTTCACCTGATGTTTCTGTTTCACCTTCTGCAACTTCTTCTGTTGAAGTATCAGCTTCAGCTTCTTGAGCTCCTGTAGCAGATTGAGAATGTGCAACTTCGTATGTCGTATCATCATCTTGCCCAGAAGAATTTACATCATTCATGAAATCCTGAGCCCATTGCAAATATTGTGTTGGAACTTCAACACCTTGTTCTTTATATTCAATTATCTCTGGCGCTGTTAATTTCCGCCAATCAATCTGCTTAGGTGATATTGCACTTATCTTTGAAACATCCATAGTACACCCTTGTTTTTGTATAAATTATTTATCGGCAAAGTTTCAAAAAACTTTAATTATTTGAAATAAAACATAACAAAATGTAAACTCCTCATCTGATTAAGGGATATAAAATTTAAAATTATAGATATAATAATAAATGAAAGAGGTGACATATGACATACGAAGAATTGATGGAAAAAGCAATTGAAGTATCAAAAAACTCATACAGCCCTTATTCTAAGTTTGCTGTTGGAGCGTGTGTCCTAACCGAATCCGGTAACACATACACAGGTTGCAACTTCGAAAACGGCAGTTTAGGAATGACAATTTGTGCAGAAAGAAACGCAATAGGCACCGCAATCGCAAACGGTGAAAGAAAAATTAAAGCCGTTGCCATATATTCACCAAATCAAGATAATTGCGCACCTTGTGGTGCTTGTAGACAAGTTTTACACGAATTTTGCGATAACGATGACAATTTGGACGTTATTGTAAAAATCGGAAAAGAGCTTAAAATTTATAAGCTATCGTATTTACTACCTGAAAGTTTTACCCTCTAACATGTATATTTTTGAACTAATTTACCAGTATTTAAAGCCTAAAAAATATACTGCAAAAACAAAATATAACCCTATGGAATCACAAGAGCTAATTGAGGATTCTGATTCTTGTGAACATTTATTTTTACCTCTTGATAGTTCTAATGAGCATTTTGCCTGTAAGTATTGTGGATTAATTGTACCTAAGGAAAATTTAAAGAACAAAAACATCTTTGAAAATAATTCTCTTCAATAATCCACTGTTCAATATTACAAAATAATCTCTTAAATTAACCTACAAATAAGGAGGTTAATTATGAGTAAAAATTTAGGCGAGATTATCAACAATATTATGAAAGAAAACACAACAAAACAAGTTGTTATATTAACACAAAACATGTATATTTTGGGAACAATTCATGATTACATCGACAATTGTAAGAACTGCCATGATTGTATAATAGCGCTAAAAAACGTAAAAGTTGCCAAATTAGATGAACTTTGTAACTGTAATATCAATGATTGCGAATGTAATATTCACTCACTAATTGAATATAAATGGTTAAATGTAACAGCTCATTCAATAGTTGCTTTTAGTATTTTGGGAGAATAAAAACTAAAAAAGGGAAGTTTTGTTAAACTTCCCTTTAAATTTATTTACAAGATCTTACACTTTTCTCTTACGAGCAGCTTCAGATTTATGTTTTCTTTTTACGCTTGGCTTTTCGTATCTTTCACGTTTTTTTACTTCAGAAAGAATACCAGCTTTTTGGATTTTCTTTTTGAAACGTCTTAAAGCGCTTTCAATACTTTCGTTTTCGCCAACTTTAACTTCTGCCATTTATATTTTCACCACCTTTATAGCTTATTAATTATACTTGGTACACCCTAGTATAAACCAAATATATTTAAAAAACAAGGGGTTAGCAGAATTTATCCGCGAAAATAGTCACAAATTAACTTTTCTTGACGAGGGAATAAATGCTTAACACGATTAACTAATGATTTACTTTTTAAATCATCTAGTTGCTTATTTAATATAGCTTTTTCGATTAAGATTTTATTATACAAATCTGAACATATTTTACTCTTATCTATATGCTCTTTTAATTTAGTCAGCTGAACTTCCTTTTCACGTATAGAAGATGCAATTTCACTTTTCACTTTTAATTAAACCTCTTATATATAACATGATAAGAATAAACTGTCTTTTTAAATTTTAAATCAACTTTTTAGGTGATTTAAAACTAAACATTCAATAAATCATACTCATAACCGAGATTTAAAGCTTCAACATTTTTAGGTATTAAGTTCTTACGATGAGCTGGAATCACGTTACACAAAGCTTTTTCAAGAGTCACCAAAGAAACAACACCACTAATTTTAGATAAAACACCTAATGCAAGTATATTAGACATTCTAGTATTTCCTAATCTTTCTTGAGCAATTTGAGTTATAGGAACAGAAATATAACATATGTCCGTACGAGTTTTTTCAACTTTTACCAAAGATGAATTAACAATAATTGAACCACCTTCCCTAACCCAAGGAGTAAATTTCTCAAAAGAAGCCTGATTTAAAACAATAATATAATCCGCTTTAGATTTTTGCACAGCACTAACATCATCATCAGACATCACAACAGTACAATTAACTGTACCTCCACGCATTTCAGCACCATAAGAAGGGTACCAAGTAACATTTTTACCATCTTCCATAAAAGCATTTGCTAACACTTCACCTGCTAACAATACACCCTGTCCGCCAAAACCTGCAATTATAAAATCTTTTTCCATATATTTATCCTTGTATTTTTTCTTCTGTTATATCTTTATAGACACCAGGTTTAAATGTTTGCATCATTTCATTCCTAACTCTATCGTGAGCTTGTTCAGGAGACATCTTCCAATTTGTTGGACATCCTGACAAAATCTCAACAAATCCAAGCCCTAATCCAGATAATTGAACTTCAAAAGCCTTTTTAATAGCTTTCTTAGCTTTTCTTATATTTTGAACAGAATCCAATGAAACCCTTGCGCTATAGGCAACACCATCGCATAGAGCAAAATGTTCAGCCATTTTTATTGGGTAACCATAATATTCAGGATTACGACCAGTTGGAGAAGTTGTTGTAACCTGTCCCATCATAGTTGTTGGTCCTAATTGTCCGCCAGTCATTCCAAAAGTTGTGTTATTTATACATATAGAAGTAATTTTTTCACCCCTTAATGCAGCATGCATACTTTCAGCCCAACCAATTGAAGCAAAATCTCCATCACCCTGATAAGTAAAAACAACTTTATCAGGCCTTGCTCTTTTTATACCGGTAGCAACAGCCATCGCTCTACCATGAGGAGATTCGAGCGCATCAATATTTAAAAAATCATAAATTGTTACAGAACAACCAATAGCAGCTGCAACAATAGTATCCTCACAAATATTCAATTCATCAATAACTTCTGCAAGTATGCGCATTGCAACACCATGATCACATCCTGGACAAAACGTGAATTTTGCATCTTTTTTTAACGAATCCGGCAATTTAAAAACTTGAGTTTCCATTAAATTAAACCCTCCACATTTGCTACAATATCCTCAGGATCAGGAGGAGCTCCAACACCTTTACAAATTGATAAAACCGGAACTTTACCAGCTACAGCTAACTTAACATCATCAACCATTTGTCCCATATTAACCTCTACGGTAATGAATTTCTTCACAGAATTTGCCAATTTTTCAAGACGATTTGATGGGAATGGAAATAACGTAACAGGTCTAAATGTACCAACCTTTAAACCTTTTTGTCTTAAAAGTTTTGCCGCAGTATTTACATTTCTTGAAGTCGAGCCAAAACTCACTAAAACAATATCCGCATCATCGGTATAATTTTCTTCCCATAGAGTTTCATTTTCTTCAATAAGTTTATATTTATCAAATAATTTTTTCAAAAATACACACTGATTTTCAGCCAATGGAGCATAAGAGCGAATTATACGAGGCTCTCTATTTTTTGCTCCAGATAATGCCCACGCAGAATGATCCACATCAGAATATGGATAAGGCTTAATCTCAACAGGTTCCATCATTTGTCCAAGCAATCCATCAGCTAAAAGAATTGTTGGATTCTTATACTTATGAGCAAGATAAAAAGCTTTGTATGTTAAATCAACACATTCTTGAACGGTGGAAGGAGCAAGAACAATTGTCCTATAATCACCATTACCACCACCTTTAGTTGATTGATAATAATCACCTTGAGATGAATACACATTTCCTAAACCTGGTCCACCTCGCATTACACTAACAAGCACAACAGGTAATTCATCTGCACAAGCATATGATAAACCTTCTTGCATAAGCGCAACCGCACAAGAAGACGATGAAGTCATTGCTTTAGCTCCTGTTGAAGCGGCACCAATTACCATATTAATTGCAGCGACTTCACTTTCCGCAGACACATATGCTCTACCCAATTCTTGCATTTTGCCACTTAAATATTCTCCTATTTCACTTTGAGGAGTTATAGGGTACCCAAAATAACAATCACAGCCAGCTAAAACGGCTGCATGTGCAATTGCATAATTACCCTTCATTAAAACTTTTTTCCCAGTTATACATTCTAAAGCCATACTCAACCCCTATACACTTCGGTAATAGCCAAATCAGGACATCTTGTCGCACACATAGCACAGCCAAGACATTCATTGTTTTGATCAAAAAATTCTACAATATTATTCCCTAAAGAATTTGTTTTTTTACTTACCCTAATTATTTTTTTAGGACACTCTCTCACGCACAAATAACAAGCTTTGCACTTCTTTTCGTCTATTACAATGTAACTCATAATATCCCTCTCAAATATCTTAATCAATTTCATAATAACCCAAATAATTTTATCTAAGTACAAAATCTTAACATTTGTAATAAATAACGTAAATTAAATTTACTAAAATCTTTATGCTTGCTAGAATTATTCATGTAGGGATATTTTGTAAGGATAGAAGAATGGCTCAAGAATTAGAACAAATCGTTGAAATATTGAGGGAGATGAAAAGAGCTACCAGTAATAATAGCGAGAGTTTTGACAGATTATTAAACAGTATAAATAACAAATTAAATATGATGGATAAAAACGATTCATCTGCAGATTTAATTAAAACATATCTTGGTGAAATAGCCAAATCCACCGAAGATAGGTACTCTAAGACCATGTCAAAATTTTCTGAGATTGAACAGGCTTTAAAATCTATATTTAACAGCCAAGATGAGCATGTTAAAACAAAAGATATTAAAGAATTATTTGATATATTCTCTACAAATTTAAATAATTTCTATTCTGAAGCAAGACAACAAAGAGCACTAATTACAAGTATAGAAGCTCGTATATCTGAACTTAGTAACAATAAATCTGATAAAGAAGATATATTGAGAACAATAACTTTACTTAGAAACGACTTTGAAAACCTCAATCAAGTTTACAAGAACACAATTGATTCTGTTAACACTGACATAAGAACAATCATCTCAAACCTAACAAAATCAGACCAAACTGCGATAAATAATCACATAAAAGAGCAAGTTGATATTATGTATAGAGCAATTAACGATATTATTAATTGCCTTACTGCAATAGATAAAAGAGATGCAAATCTTGAACAACTATTGAGCAATGTTGCAACTAACGAAAATCTAAAACATACACAAGCTGTTGTTGATTCAATAATAAAAAAATCTGAAGAAATTTCTCAACAAATAACAACACTTGCAAATAAATCCGATATCGAAGGTCTACAAATGGCAGCTAGTTACATGAATCAAAAAATTGATGAAACAGCTACTAAATCATCCTTTGAAGAACTTTCAGACAAAACTGATTCTCTAAACTTCATAACAAGTGAAATCAAACAATCCTTAGCTAAAGTATCTAAAGATATAGAAGCAATCCCTGACACTTCTGACTTAGAAGAATCTGTACAAGATTTGTTCAAAAAACTTGATTCAATATCAAAAGATATTGAAAGAGCTAGTGTTAAAAAGAATTTTAACGATTTGAATTTGAATTTCTCTAATTTTACTGAAGATTTCCAAACTATCAAAAATATAATCGAAGATTTAAACGAAGTTGTAACCTTAAAGATCCTTACAGCTATTAACGATTTGTCATTTGAAAACGAATTCAATGAGATTAAAGATCATGTAACAAAAGTTCTTGCAACTCTTCCTCAAAAAGAAGATATCGATATAATTTTAGAAAGCAATGAAACAAATAAAGAAACATTAGAAGACCTTATTAACAAAACTGAAATTTTAACAGATAAGGTTGAAGCTTTACCAACTCATGATGATATCGAAACTTTAAACAATACGCAAATCAGTCTTATCGAAAACCTTCAAGGCATTGCAAATAAAGATGATATTGAAAGATTAGCTTCAAAAGCTGATGAAATCGAGGATATGATTGATAAAATCAATTTTGATGACGAGTTCGAAAATCTTTATGATAAAACTGCTTCTATTGAAAAATGGCTTATTGCATCAAATGTAAAAGAAACTTCAGCTGAATTGATGTCAAAAATTGATAAAAAAGCTGAACAAAAAGATGTATTATCTATTTTAAAAACTATGGATAACATTGTTGATGAAATAGATGAGTTATCAAGAAATATTGATGTTAAAAAAGTTAACCGTACAGTCGCTGATGTTTATCAGATGATTGAAGAATTAAAAAATGACTTCATCAACACTACAGAAATGCATAATGACTCTGTTATAGTAAACCTTTCTGAACTACAAAAATCAATTGAAAACATCGTTACTGGTGATGAGTTCGATAACTTTGTAGAAGATTTGAAATCTTTTGTTGCTAATTCTATCAGCAACAATGAAGAGTTCAAAACACAATTTATTGAATTAAAAGAATATCAATTAAACATCCTAGAAAGACTTGAAAAATTAAACATTTCGTCAATTGAGGAATCTATTAACAAGTCATCTTTAAGCATTGAAGAAAGTTTAAATTCAATTTCAGATTACTTATCTAATATAAACAAAACCAATACAGAAGAAATTAAAAAAGCAATTGCTGAAATAAAAGAAATTCTTGAAAATAAAAAATCTAATTTCCACGAAATTGAAAAAGGAAATTCATATACAATTGCTTCAATTGAAGATTATTTAAAAGAAATTAAAATGATTCTTGATACATCTGATCAAGACCTAAGTGAAAATGTTAAAATCAAGTTAGAAGAAATTGAAAACAACCTTAAAAATTATCAAACATCTAACGAAAATGCAATATCAGCAATCATTTCAAAACTTGAAGAGTACCAAAACAAAATAGATATGGATGAAAATTCTCCAGATGGCATATCTACTTCAAGGGGTGAAATAACGGAAATAAAAGATAGAATCATTGCATTAAGTAATGCATTCAATTCCACAAACTTTGAAAATTCAAATTTTGCAGGAACATCAACTTTTGTTTCTCAAATACTTACTGAACTAGGTTCAAATCTAGATATATTGTCCAATAACATTGATGATAAACTTCAACATGGTTTTGCATATAATGCGGAACTTATTGAAGAAAAAACATCTGCGATTATTGATTTTATTAGAGAACTAAAAGAATCAAACACAACAGAAGAACAAGTATATAACACGTTAGATTCAGCGGATATACAATTAGAAGATTGCAAACAAGAAATAGAATTCATCAATACTGATATAATTAACTCTATAAATTCTAAAAACGAACAACTTTTAGAAATTTTAATACCTATAAAAGAAATGTTGGCAAATCTTGTTTTACCTGAAAACAACGAAAAAGCTACTTTAAAAGAAAATTTAACAGATATTCACGACTCAGTAATAGATGATATTGTTGAATGCACTAAGTATTCAAAAAGTACTTTTGATAAGCTTGAAGATTCTTACGAAAAAATCTCAAGAGAATTAACTGATACACAAAACAATATAAAAGATTTCATTTTAAGCGACATTGATTCTGTAATAGTTAAAATTGACAACTTAAAAGCTGATTTGGAATACAGCATCGAGAAAATAACACCTCCGGATGCTTCTCAAATGGAAGAGTTCAGAACATTTGTTGAACAAATTCGAGAATTCTCATGCAATCCTGTAGATATTATCGAAAAAACTGCTGAAGGAGTTAAAAAATCAATCACTGAAACTTTAACTCTTCACCAAGAGCAAATCAAATCATTATTAACTGTTTCTGTAAATAATGAGGAAATAATTAATGCAATTGAAGACCTAAAATCAAGTTTTTATAAAAAACTTGAAGAACTAAACAAATTAAGAATTCATTCTAATCAAAATACAGAAACAATAGAAGAATTCGCAACTAATCAGTATGAAGAAGTATTTGAATCTAACCAAAACACTGAACTTGTAAGAGAATTGCAAAATGACTTTGAAAAATTCTCAAAACTTGTTAAAGATTTAACTACAAATAACCCTGAAATTGAAGAAGTTTTAGACATTATTAAGAGTAAAATGGAAACAATTTCAATCGCAAAAACATCATCAAAACAAACAATCCATGAATCTATAAAAGCTTCTGATTCAGACTTTGATTCAGATTATGATGATTCTAGTGATAGTGATGATGATATGGAAGTTTCACTAGTTGGAGTTGGTAATTTTGACTTCATCAAAGCTTTTGACTTATTAAAACACGATATTCAAAACTTACATGATGATGTTGAAAAAATATTATCTAGAGAAGAACAATACCAGGCTACAGCCATCGCTGAATCAGATACAACTAACACTACAAACATTGATAATGAAACAATCTCAGCCTTAAATACAAAATTTGAAGAACTAACAAATATTATCAACAAAAGAGAGTGGTTAGAAGAAATAAAAGCGTTCATTGCTGGAGACGAAATACATACAATACTTGAAGAAATTAGTAGTAAGATTGATGTCTTAACGCTATCTGATAACTCTGAGATTATTAATGAAGTTAAAAATGTTATATCTCAACTTGAAATTGGCACAACATCAATAGCATCTGACCCACAAATTCAGTCAATGTTAAATCTTATCAATGAAAAAATTGATATTATTGCATCGAATGAAGATTATCAAATAATGGAAGATGTAAGAGATGCAATTGAAAGAATTGATTCAAATTCTTCTAATAACAATGAAGAAACTGAAAAAATGCTTAACGCAATCAGTAGTAAAATTGATGATATCGCATCTAACGGTGATACTCAATTAATTGAAGAAGTTAAAGAAGCTATTGAAAGAATCGATTTAAATACAGCCTGCAACAACGAAGAAACTGAAAAATTACTTAATACTATCAGTAGTAAAATCGACGTTATTGCATCTAACGGTGATACTCAATTAATTGAAGAAGTTAAAGAGGCTATTGAAAGAATCGATTTAAATACAGCTTGTAATAACGAAGAAACTGAAAAATTACTTAATACTATCAGTAGTAAAATCGATGTTATTGCATCTTCTGATAATATTAGTGATTTTGAAGATATAAAAGATTCTTTTGACTTATTAACAGAGCAACTTGAAGAAATCAACAAAAATATCGAAGAATCTAATGAAAATGTAATAAAATCAATTTTTGATGAATTAAACACTAAAATTGACGAAATTAGAAATGATAACAAATTCGATCCACATGATTTTGAAGATATAAAAAATCTGATAAATGAACAATCTAAGTATATAGAAAACTTAGATAATAGCTCAAAATTTGATGCAATAAAAGATTGTCTTGACAATTTGACAGAAAATATTGAAGATATTTCATTCACAGATAATACAGAAATCATAAAACAACTACTTCGAGAAATGAAAGAATCAATTATGGCTGCAACTGTAACCTTATTTGACCAAATATCATTTATCGAAGAAGCTGAAGAAATAAAAGATTTTATTGTAGATGAAGTTGATGAAGTTAAAAATCTTGTAGATGAGAAAGCTGGGGAAATCAATAAAAACCTAGCAAACGTAACAAATCAATTAAAACAGATTACAAGTAGTGAAGAAGATCCTGATTATGTATACTCAATGCAGGATATTGAATCTGATCTGGCAAAATTAAGATTAGCTCTTAGCAACATCCAAACCCCAGACAACGAAAATCAGACTCAACAACTAACTTCAATTCTTGAAAATATCAATTCAATCAATAATTCAGTTGAAGAATTACAAAATTCACTACCAAAAGATGAAGAACTAGAAAACAAATTTGAAAAAGTAACATCAGATATCAACACATTAAGTATTTTAACAAAACACCTTGTTGTATCGTCTGATGAATCATACAGTACATTAACTACTACATTTGAAGAGTTCAACAAACTTGTAACTGAAAAATTAACTACAAAATTTGATAAGGTTACAAAGTTATTAGAAAATTCAAACGACTCAGATAAAGTGATGAGACAAGCACTTATTTACATGGGTGAATGGATTGATTCAGCAAGTGAAAGCATGAACAAAATTTCTACAAATGCTGAAGAAATCATCGAAGTTAAGTCTGCACTTGAAAGCTTGAAAAAGACGATTCCTGCTCAAACTGACATTCTTAATTCAATCGAAGAAAAATTTGATGAGCAACAAGAACGCTTAGCATATTTTGAAAAACAAATCACAAAATTAAGTGGAATAGAAGATCAATTTGAAGCTCAACAAGCAAGAATTGATAGACTTGAAATGGCTTTAGAAAAGATTTTGAGTGCAGTTGAAGATATTGATGATTCAAAAGTAACAAGAAAAATTGATAAACTCGATAAACAACTAGCAAAATTAAGCACTAATATTGAAAAAATAGCATCATATGTTGACTAATAATTTAATAAAAGAATTAAATAAAACATTTAATAAAGGGAATATACTAACCGCAATCGAAGAAAGGTATGTATATTCCTTTGATGCATTAAACAATCCATATATTGATTCAAAAATACCAGAAGCAGTTATTTTTGCAGAAACGATATCCGAAGTACAAGAAGTTGTAAGAATTGCCAACAAATACAAAACTCCTATTATTTGCAGAGGAGCTGGAACCAATACAGTTGGAGCTTGTACAACCTCTCATGGGGGAATTGTTTTAAACTTTTCTAAGATGAACAAAATTTTAGAGATTAATCAAACAAATATGACAGCAAGGGTTCAACCTGGGGTAATCGTAGGCGAATTACAAAAAGCTGCAGAAAGCCTTGGTTTATACTACCCTCCGGATCCTTCAAACCTAAACATCTCTACTATTGGAGGAAGCATTGCACAAAATTCAGCAGGTGCAAGATGTTTTAAATATGGGTCAACAAAAGATTATGTTATCGATATGTTAGTAGTGATGGCTAACGGAGAATTGATAAGAACAGGATCAAATACAATTAAAAACGCAACCGGATATAATCTTGGAAGTTTATTCATAGGTTCAGAAGGCACATTAGGAATTGTAGTAGAAGCTACTGTCAGATTAATCGTAAAACCTGAATCAACACAAGTTATAATGGCATACTTTGACGATATCGAAAAATCTGTTGAAGCGGTAAATAACATTATTAAAAACAAAATAACTCCAACGACTATAGATTTTATGGATAAAAATGCTATTCAAACTGTTGAAAAATTCTATCCAACAGGCTTGTTATGCGATAAAAACGCAGCATTAATTATAGAAATTGACGGACACACTTCGACTATAAAAATTTTACGAAATGATATTATTAAAATCCTAAATTCTGTTGGTGCTTCAAACATACAATATGCGAATAATAAAGAAGAATCCGAAAGAATTTGGCAAGCTCGAAGATCTTCAATGGCAGCTTGCACAAAGATAAGACCAAATGTTACAACTGACGATGTCATTGTCCCTAGAGAAAACTTAGCAAAATTAGTATTAGGAATACAAGATATTTGCACAAAGCACCATTTAAATATATGTATGGTAGGTCATATTGGAGACGGTAGTATACATCCACAAATACCAATCGATTACAACGACGAAGAAGAATACAAAAGGTACAAATTAGCAAAATCAGAGATTTACAAATTAACTGTAGAACTAGGCGGAACTCTTTCTGGCGAACACGGTATTGGCTTAGAAAAGAGAAAACATATTTCAAAAGTTATTGAATCCGGCACATTAAATTATATGAGACAAATAAAACAAATTTTTGACCCTCAAAACATCCTTAATCCTTATAAAATTTTTTAACAAAAAAAAGCGACAAAGGTGATGAACTTTGCCGCACTGAGATGTTTAAGTATGTCTTTTTCAAAACCCTAACATCTTACTTTAAGGTTTATAATATTACTTAGAACTCAATTTTGAGTTTTTGTTTATTTGTTTTAGTACTTTTTTGTTTGTTTTTATTTGTTCAACCTTTTGATCATCGTATTTGCAACCATCATGACCCAATGCCCATCTAAAACCTGCTGTTAGTGAAATACCGTTTCTGCCGCCGTTTTGAATCATTGCTTGACCGTATGCTGTAAAGTGATCTTTAACTCGTTTTTGTAAACCAACACCGTATTGTACATACGGTTTGATTGACATTTCTGGTAGTTTAACACCATTTGCTGTTGAATTGGTTTCACCCATCAATGTCCATACCATAGATACACTTGCATATGGTTGCCATCCGTTATTTAAGTTACCGATTGCTTTAACTCCAGGAGCAAGTTGTAATGAGTGTAATGGTTTACTGTCTATCTTC